>NZ_BANB01000523.1 GCF_000964365.1 Acidisphaera rubrifaciens HS-AP3
CCGGCCACCGACATGCCGCCGGGATTGTCCGGGCGCACGCGCACCGGCCCGCTCGCCGCCTCGATCACCGGCACGCCGCCGGGATGATGGCCCGTGAGACGCGCGATGCCGACGACGAGCAGCAGCGCCCCGCCCAGCCCGGCGGCGATCATCATCAGCCGCCGTGTCGCGGGATCGATCCCGGCGCGGCGGCGCGGCACCCGATAGACCGGCATCGGAATCTCGAAATCGTCCGCCATGCGGCGCCTCCTCTCGGGTCACGGGGCTGCGCCGTCGGGGTCAGCGCATCTCCTCGACCGGACTGACGCCAAGGACCGCCAGACCGGCACGGATGACGGCCGCCGTCGCCGCGACGAGGGCAAGCCGCGCACGCGTCTCGACCGGGCGGTCGTCCTGCAGGAAGCGCAAGGTCGCGTCGTCCTTCCCGCGGTTCCACAGCATATGAAAGTCGCCCGCCAAGTCATAGAGGAAAAAAGCGATTCGGTGCGGCTCGCGCGCCTGCGCGGCGCCTTCGACAACGTGCGGAAAGGCGGTCAGGCGGCGCAGCAGCGCCAGTTCCGGCTCGGCCGTCAGCGTCTCCAGCGGCGCGTCCGCGAGCGCCGCGTCCGTCGTGGCCGCCGCGCCGTGCAGGTCCGCCGCCGCGCGCAGCACCGACCGGCAGCGGGCATGGGCGTACTGGACGTAGAACACCGGGTTGTCGCGCGTCTGCGCCACCACGGCGTCGAGGTCGAATTCCATCTGCGCGTCCGGCCGGCGGGTCAGCATGGTGAAGCGCACCGCGTCGCGCCCGACCTCGTCGATCAGGTCGCGCAGGGTCACGTAGGTGCCGGCGCGCTTGGACATGCGGACCGGCTGGCCCGCGCGCATGACGTGGACGATCTGGCACAGCACGACCTCCAGCCGCGCCGCCCCGTCCGACACGGCCGCGACCGCCGCCTGCATGCGCTTGACGTAGCCGCCGTGATCGGCGCCCCAGACATCGATCAGCACCGCCTCGCCGCGGGCGATCTTGTCGGCGTGACAGGCGATGTCGTTGGCGAAATAGGTGTTCGACCCGTCCGACTTGCGCAGCGGCCGGTCCACGTCGTCGCCGTAGCGTGTGGAGCGGAACAGCGTCTGCTCGCGCGGCTCCCAGTCCTCGGGCGTCTTGCCCTTCGGCGGCTCCAGCACGCCCTCGTACAGCAAGCCGCGGGCGGCGAGGTCGGCCAGCACCCGGTCCACGGCGCCGGCGGCGACCAGGGCGCGTTCAGACGTGAAGACGTCCTGTTCGACGCCGAGCAGGGCGAGATCCTCCCGCACGGCCGCCATCATCGCGCCCACGGCGTACTCACGCACCGTATCGAGCCAGAGCGCCGGATCGGCGATGCCGCGCCCCGGCCCGGCCAGCGCCTCGCCATGGGCCGCCGCCAGTTCGGCGCCGACCGGGATCAGGTAGTCGCCCCGGTACTGCAGGCCGCCCGGCACCTGCGCCGCGAAGGCGTCCTCGTCGAGCGGCGTGCCGATCGCCTGCAGGTAGCGCCAGTAGGCGGCCCAGGCGAGGGCCGCGACCTGCGCCCCGGCGTCGTTGACGTAATACTCCTTGGTGACGGCATAGCCCGCCTTGCGCAGCAGGTTCGCCAGCGCGTCGCCCACCACCGCGCCGCGGCAATGGCCGATATGCATGGGACCGGTGGGATTGGCGGAGACGTATTCGACGTTCACCCGCACCCCGCCGCCGATCGCGCTGTCGCCATAGGCGGTGCCCGCCCGCAGGATGCCCGGCAGCAGGGCGCGGTAGACGGCCGGATCGAGCGTCAGGTTGACGAAGCCCGGCCCCGCCGCCTCGGCCGCCGCGATGCCGGGCGCGGCGCGCAGCCGCTCCACGAGCGCGGCCGCGAGCTTCGGCGGGGCCATGCGCGCGGGCTTGGCGGCGACGAGGGCGGCATTGGTCGCCATGTCGCCGTGCGCGGGATCGCGCGGCGGCGTCACTTCGACGCGCGCGACGGCATCGTCCGGCAGATCGGGCGCGACCGCCCGCAGGGCGGCGACCACCTGGTCGCGCAGGGCAGCGTAGATGTCCTGGGTCATGGCGCCTTCCTACACGCCCGCGCCCGGCTTCGTCCCGCGTGAACGCTCATGGCTGGCATCGCCGCCTGCGCCCGGCCGGACGGGCTCGCGGGGGCGGTCAGCCGGCGATGGTGATGTCGGTCAGCCGCCGGTGTTCATCGACCGCGTACCGGTCGGTCATGCCGGCGATGTAGTCGCAGACGACATGCGCGGCCCGCGGCGTCCCCCCCTCGCCGGCCCGCGCGCGCCAGTCCTCGCGCAACAGGCTTGTGTCGCGGGCGAGCAGGCGGAACACCTCCTCCAGCAGCACGCGGGCTTTCTGCGTCATGCGGTTGACCCGCCAGTGGCGATACATCCGGCTGACCAGGAAGTCCTTGATGGCGCGGTTCGCCTCCGCCATCGGCAGGCTGAAGGCGACCACAGGCTTCTTCGCGCGCCGGATCGCCTGCACGTCCGCCGGTTCCAGCTTCGCGATGCGGCGGCCGGTCTCGGCGATCACGTCGTTGATCATGGCGTCGATCACCCGCCGGATCATCTCGTGGCGCAGCCGCGCCGGCGGCACGTCGAGACTGGCCCGCGCCGCCTCGGCCAGCGCGTCGCGCACCAGCGGCAGGTGACGCAAATCCTCGATCGTGAACAGGTGCGCCCGCAGCCCGTCGTCGAGATCGTGGCTGTGATAGGCGATGTCGTCTGACAGCGCGGCGACCTGCGCCTCGGCGCTGGCATGGGTGCCGAGTTCCAGCCGGTGGCGCCCGTCGTATTCCGCGATATAGGCCGGCGGCTTCGGCAGCGGCCCGTTATGCTTGGCCAGCCCCTCCAGCGTCTCCCAGGTCAGGTTCAGCCCATCGAAGCTGGCATAGCGGTTCTCCAGCACCGTCACGACCCGCAGGCTCTGGGCATTGTGGTCGAACCCGCCGTAGGGGCGCATCGCAATGTTCAGCGCCTCCTCTCCCGCATGACCGAACGGGGGGTGGCCGAGGTCGTGCGCCAGCGCCAGCGCCTCCGTCAGGTCCTCGTCGAGATGCAGCGCGCGGGCGAGGCTGCGGGCGATCTGCGCCACCTCGATCGAGTGCGTCAGGCGGGTGCGGTAGAAATCGCCCTCGTGGTTGACGAAGACCTGCGTCTTGTACTGGAGCTTGCGGAAGGCGCTGCTGTGGATGATGCGGTCGCGGTCGCGCTGCCAGGGCGAGCGGGAGCTGCTTTCCGGTTCCGGATGATAGCGCCCGCGCGCGGTCTCGACACGGACGGCGTGGGGCGCGAGCGACATGCACGGCACTTACACGCCGCCCCGGGCGCGCTCAAGCGGGCGGCGCCGCCGCGTGCGCGGTCGACCACCG
>NZ_BANB01000522.1 GCF_000964365.1 Acidisphaera rubrifaciens HS-AP3
GCACGGGGCGCCGGGGGGCATGGTGCGGGGCATGGTGCGGAGCGCCGGTTGGCGCCTATGTGTGGGGCATGAAGACGTTTCTCACGGTCCTGATCGCCCTGCTGATGCTCGGCGTGCTCGGCGTCCTGTTCGCGGGCCTGTTCGGGATGGTGCGCGGGTCGGGCGATCCCCGCCGGTCCAACGTCCTGATGCGCTGGCGGGTGGTGCTGCAGGCCGGCGCGCTGGTTCTGTTCGCGATCCTGATGGAGCTGCTGCGCTCGTGACGCGGCGGGGGGCGGGCGGCGGTTTGACACGCCGGGGGGCGCTGCGCATAAGTCCCGGCTGGCGTCCCGCGCGCGCGGATGCCGCCTCCCCGGTGCTCACGCCTGCGCATCCCGTGCGGCCGGGCGCACCTCATCTTCTCAACGGTCCGGTGCTGCGATGAAGATCCTCGTCCCCGTCAAGCGGGTGGTCGATTACAACGTGAAGGTGCGGGTCAAGTCCGACGGCACCGGCGTCGAGACGGCGGGCGTCAAGATGTCGATGAACCCGTTCGACGAGATCGCCGTCGAGGAGGCCGTGCGCCTCAAGGAAAAAGGCGTCGCGACGGAGATCATCGCGGTCTCGATGGGTGTCGCGCAGTGCGGCGAGACGATCCGCACCGCGCTCGCCATGGGCGCCGACCGCGGCATCCTGGTCGAGACGGACGCCGATCTGCAGCCGCTCGCCGTCGCCAAGATGCTGAAGGTCCTGGTCGATCGCGAGCAGCCGACCCTGGTGGTCATGGGCAAGCAGGCGATCGACGACGACATGAACGCAACCGGGCAGATGCTCGCCGCCCTCCTCGGCTGGGCGCAGGGCACGTTCGCGAGCAAGGTCGCGATCGAGGGCGACAAGGCCACCGTGACGCGCGAGATCGACGGCGGGCTCGAGACGGTGGCGCTGAAGCTGCCGGCCGTGGTCACCACCGACCTACGCCTGAACGAGCCGCGGTATGCGTCGCTGCCGAACATCATGAAGGCGCGCAAGAAGCCGATCGAGACGATCAAGCCCGCCGATCTCGGCGTCGATCCGGCGCCGCGTCTGACCGTGATCAAGGTGGCCGAGCCGCCGAAGCGGCAAGCTGGCAAAAAGGTCGGCTCGGTGGCCGAGCTGGTGGCGAAACTCAAGACGGAAGCGAAGGTGATCTGACGATGACGGCACTGGTTCTGCTGGAGCACGACGCCCAGGGCATCAAGCAGCCGTCGCGCAGCGCCGTCGCGGCCGCGCAGAAGCTCGGCGAGGTCCACGCCCTCGTGACCGGCACCGGCGTGCGCGCCGCGGCCGAGGCGGCGGCGAAGCTGCCGGGCATCTCCAAGGTCCTCGTCGCCGACGGCGCCGACTACGCGCACGCGCTGGCCGAGCCGCTCGCCGCCCTGCTCGTCGCGCTCGCCCCGTCCTATGACCACCTGCTCGCCGCCGCGACGGCGGTGGGCAAGAACGTCATGCCGCGCGCGGCGGCGCTGCTCGACAGCCAGCCGATCAGCGACATCGCGGGCGTCGAGGACGCGGACACCTTCATCCGCCCGATCTATGCCGGCAACGCGCTGGCGACGGTGAAGAGCAGCGACGCGAAGAAGGTCATCACCGTCCGCGCCGCGAGCTTCGACCCGGTGGCGCCCGAGGGCGGCAGCGCGGCGATCGCCGACGCGCCCGCCGCGGCCAACCCCGGCACGTCGAGCTTCGTCTCCGCCGAGCTGTCCAAGAGCGAGCGGCCCGAACTGACCGCCGCCCGCGTGGTGATCTCCGGCGGACGCGGCATGCAGGCGGGCGAGAACTTCAAGCTGCTCGACCCAATTGCCGACGCCCTCGGCGCCGCCGTCGGCGCCTCCCGCGCCGCGGTCGATGCGGGGTTCGTCCCGAACGACTACCAGGTCGGCCAGACCGGCAAGATCGTGGCCCCCGACCTCTACATCGCGATCGGCATCTCCGGCGCTATCCAGCATCTGGCCGGGATGAAGGACAGCAAGGTGATCGTCGCGATCAACAAGGACGAGGAGGCGCCGATCTTCCAGGTCGCCGATTACGGCCTCGTCGCTGACCTGTTCACCGCGCTGCCCGAACTCCAGAAGGAGCTCGCGGGCTGATATCATGACGGACGCGGCAGCACCGGCGCCGGGAGAGACCAACGTGGCGATCCAGACGGTCGGCGTGATCGGCGCCGGCCAGATGGGCAACGGCATCGCCCATGTCTGTGCCGTCGCCGGCATCGACGTGCTGCTGACGGACGCCAAGGCCGAGGCGATCGGCCGGGCGATGGCGACGATCGGCCGTAACCTCGACCGGCAGGTGTCCAAGGGCACGCTGACCGCGGAGGCCAAGCAGGCCGCTCTCGGCCGCATCCACGCGACCACCGACTATGCCGATTTCGGCCGCTGCGACCTGGTGATCGAGGCGGCGACCGAGCGCGAGGACATCAAGAAGTCGATCTTCAAGACGGTCACGCCCCACCTCTCCGCCGCCTGCCTGCTTGCCAGCAACACCTCGTCCATCTCGATCACGCGGCTTGCCGCCAGCACCGACCGGCCGGGCCGTTTCATCGGCATGCACTTCATGAACCCGGTGCCGGTGATGAAGCTGGTGGAGATCATCCGCGGCATCGCCACCGAACAGGCGACGTTCGAGGCGGTGCAGGCGCTGGCCGAACGCCTCGGCAAGACCACGGCGGTCGCCGAGGACTTCCCCGCCTTCATCGTCAACCGCATCCTGGTGCCGATGATCAACGAGGCGGTGTACGCGCTGCACGAGGGCGTGGGCAACGTCGCCGGGATCGACACCTCGTTACGCCTGGGCGCCAACCATCCGATGGGGCCGCTGGAACTCGCGGACTTCATCGGCCTCGATACCTGCCTGTCGATCATGCAGGTGCTGTACGAGGGGCTGGGCGACAGCAAGTACCGACCCTGCCCGCTGCTGGTGAAATACGTCGAGGCCGGATGGCTCGGGCGCAAGGCCGGGCGGGGCTTCTACGACTACCGGCAGGACCCGCCGAAACCGTCGCGCTGAATCCGCCCGCAGCACTATTCGACGCGCAGCGCCGCGCGCAGCCCGGCGGCCCCCGCCGGGTCGTCCATCACCGCCAGCCGCGTC
>NZ_BANB01000521.1 GCF_000964365.1 Acidisphaera rubrifaciens HS-AP3
GCGGCTGCCTTCGGCGCGGTGGCCTTGGCGGCGGCGGGCTTGTCGCCGGCGCCGGCCGGCTTGGCGGCAGATTTGGCAGGCTTGGCGCTGTTGGCCATCGGTTCCGTCCCCGGTTTGCTGCGGTTCGTCGGCGTCGCCCCGACGTTACCCGCATGTGTCGCCCAGATGGCGATTCCTGCAATGCGGAACCGTGCGTGTCGAGGCGATTGGCAAAGCGGGATGAAAAAAATCCCCCGGCGCACCGGGGACCGTGCCCGGACGTTACTCATCCTTAAAGTGCGGACGCTCAGCATCATGGTGCAGGTGCGCCATGATGCCGGCGCGACGCGGCGCCGGCTAGGAGAGGCCAGCCAGGAGAGGGATGACACGCATCGACCGCATGGCCATGCCACGAGGCACGACGGTTTCGCATGGATCGACCGGCCGCCGGGACGGCGTGCGACCGACGGGCGGGCGCGGCGTTGAATGCGGTGACGGGCGGCGCGTCGGCCGGTGCATCGGGCGGCCCATCGGCCGCTGCGGCGGGCAAAGCGACGCTGGACACGCGCACGCGCATGGGTGGCACACTATATGCGTAGACTGGGCCGTGCGTCAGCAGCGTCAATGGCGGGCGGCCCGGCCGCGACAGCGAGAGGTGCCCGACATGCGCGCCCGATTGTTGCCATCCGGCGGGACCAGCCTTGCGAAGGTCCCGCCCGCGCCGACATCGCATCCTGCCGTGCCGCATGGCGACGGGGTGTCGCCGGTCGCGGCCGGGCGTGACAAACCCGGTCGGGAGGTCGCGGGCGCGGACGTCGCGCGACGGATAAAACAGTTACCGCGTGGCAGTCGATCGGCTACCGTGACCGACGTGTCGCGACGCACGAGTGTTCATTAGTCTGGAGTGGCCTATGCCCTTCGCCGAAGAACTCTTCTCGTCATACACGCGCGCCTATGAATCGCGGCGCGAGACGGACATGTCGCTCGCGGATTATCTCGATCTGTGCCGGCGCGATCCGATGGCGTACGCGTCCGCCCCCGAACGCATCCTCGCCGCGATCGGCGAGCCGGAGATGGTGGACACGGCGCGCGACGCGCGACGCGGGCGCATCTTCATGAACCGCACCATGCGCGTGTATCCGGCCTTCGCCGAGTTCTATGGCATGGAGGAGACGGTCGAGCGCATCGTCGGCTTCTTCCGCCACGCCGCGCAGGGGTTGGAGGAGCGCAAGCAGATCCTCTATCTGCTCGGCCCGGTCGGCGGCGGCAAATCGTCGCTCGCGGAGCGGCTGAAGGCGCTGATGGAGCAGTATCCCATCTATGCGCTGAAGGCCGGGCAGGAGATCAGCCCGGTGTTCGAAAGCCCGCTCGGCCTGTTCAACCCGGAGCAGATGGGTCCGGTGCTGGAGGAGCAGTACGGCATCCCGCGCCGGCGCCTCAACGGCCTGATGTCGCCGTGGTGCATCAAGCGGCTCGACGAGTTCGGCGGCGACATCAGCCGCTTCCGCGTCGTGCGCATCACGCCGTCGCGCCAGCGCCAGATCGCGATCGCCAAGACCGAGCCGGGCGACGAGAACAACCAGGACATCTCCTCGCTCGTCGGCAAGGTCGATATCCGCAAGCTCGAGATGCACGCGCAGAACGACCCGGACGCCTACAGCTATTCCGGCGGCCTGAACCGCGCCAACCAGGGCATCCTCGAGTTCGTCGAGATGTTCAAGGCGCCGATCAAGATGCTGCATCCGCTGCTGACCGCGACGCAGGAAGGCAACTACATCGGCACCGAGAATATCGGCGCCATTCCGTTCAACGGCCTGATCCTCGCGCACTCGAACGAGGCGGAGTGGCAGAGCTTCAAGAACAACCGCAACAACGAAGCCTTCATCGACCGCATCTACGTCATCAAGGTGCCGTACTGCCTGCGGGTGACGGAGGAGCAGAAGATCTATGAGAAGCTCGTCTCCAGCTCCGAGCTGAGCGGCGCGCCCTGCGCGCCCGGCACGCTGGAGATGCTGGCGCGCTTCTCCGTGCTGTCGCGGCTGCGCAAGCACGAGAACTCGACGATGTATTCCAAGATGCGCGTCTATGACGGCGAAAGCCTCAAGGAGACCGATCCCCGCGCGCGCAGCATCCAGGAATACCGCGACGCCGCCGGCCCGGACGAGGGGATGGACGGCGCGTCCACGCGGTTCGCATTCAAGGTGCTGGCGGCGACCTTCAACCACGACACGACGGAGATCGCCGCCGATCCGGTGCATCTGATGTACGTGCTCGAACAGTCGATCCGCCGCGAGCAGCTGCCCGAGGATACCGAGAAGCGCTACCTGGAGTTCATCAAGGGCGAGCTGGCGCCGCGCTATGCCGAGTTCATCGGCAACGAGATCCAGAAAGCCTATCTGGAGAGCTATCACGACTACGGACAGAACCTGTTCGACCGCTACGTGTCGTATGCCGATGCCTGGATCGAGGATCAGGACTTCAAGGACCCGGACACCGGGCAGCTGCTGAACCGCGAGCTGCTGAACCAGGAGCTGACCAAGATCGAGAAGCCGGCCGGCATCGCCAACCCCAAGGATTTCCGCAACGAGGTGGTGAAGTTCAGCCTGCGCGCCCGCGCCAACAACAACGGCCGCAACCCGACCTGGACCAGCTACGAGAAGATCCGCGAGGTGATCGAGCGGCGGATGTTCAGCCAGGTGGAGGAACTGCTGCCGGTCATCAGCTTCGGCTCGAAGAAGGACAGCGACAGCGAGAAGAAGCACGGCGAGTTCGTCGAGCGCATGGTCTCGCGCGGCTATACCGAGCGGCAGGTGCGCCGGCTGGTGGAGTGGTACATGCGCGTCAAGCAGGCCGGCTGAGGGAACCGGCCGCACGCGGCGCCCGCCCGGCGACCATAGCGGCGGCGGGCACGCAGCGGGCACACGGAAAGCGGGCACACGGGACATGCAGATCGTCGATCGCCGGCTCAATCCCGGCGGCAGAAGCCTCGCCAACCGCCAGCGCTTCATGCGCCGCGCGAAATCGCTGATCCGCCGCGCGGTCCATGAAAGCTCCGGCGAGCGGAGCATCAAGGACGCCGATCAGGCGGGCGAGGTCTCGCTGCCGACCGAGGGCGTGCACGAGCCGTCGTTCCGCCGCGGGCGGAGCGGCGGCGTGCGCGACTACGTGCTGCCGGGCAACAAGGACTATCAGGAAGGCGACACCATCGCGCGGCCGAACAACGGCGGGGGCGGCCGCGGGTCCGAGGGCTCGCCCGACGGCGAGGGACAGGACGATTTCCGCTTCGCCCTCAGCCACGACGAGTTCGTGGACCTGTTCCTGGAAGACCTCGAGCTGCCCGACCTCGCCAAGCGCAACGTCACCAAGACCGAAAGCGTGACGTGGCACCGCGCGGGCTATTCGGTGACGGGTTCGCCCGCCAACCTCGCGCTGATGCGCACGGTGCGCAACGGCCTGTCGCGGCGCATCGCGCTCAAGCGCCCCAAGCGCGGCGAGATCGAGGCGCTGGAGGCGGAGATCGCGGGGCTGGAGGCGAGCGGCGAGGACCCGCTGCGCCTGACGTCGCTGCGCGACGACCTCGCGCGCGCGCGGCGGCGTGCCAGCCGCATCCCCTATATCGACCCGCTCGACGTGCGCTACCGCACGTTCCAAAGCTCGCCCAAGCCGATCGCGCAGGCGGTGATGTTCTGCCTGATGGACGTGTCCGGCTCCATGACGGAGCACATGAAGGACCTCGCGAAGCGGTTCTACGTGCTGCTGTACATCTTCCTCAAGCGGCGGTACAAGCACGTGGACATCGTGTTCATCCGCCACACGCATCTGGCGCAGGAAGTGGACGAGGACACGTTCTTCCACTCGCCCGAGACCGGCGGCACCGTGGTGTCCACCGCGCTCGAGGAGATGATCCGCGTCATGCGCGAGCGCTATCACCCCGAGGACTGGAACATCTACGGCGCGCAGGCATCCGACGGCGACAACACGAGTTCGGACAACGAGCGCACGGCCTCGCTCCTGACCGATCACATCCTGCCGTCGTGCCAGTACTACGCCTATCTGGAGGTCGGGCGCGAGGGTGAGCATTTCCCGCCCGGCTTCGCGCGGCGGCATTCGGATCTGTGGCAGACCTATTCGATGGTGGTCGCGACCGGCGCGCCGATGGCGATGCGCAAGGTCAACCACCGGCGCGACATCTTCCCCGTCTTCCGCGAGCTGTTCAGCCGCAAGCCGAAGGCGGGTGCCGCGGCCGAACGGGTGGACGCCTGAGATGGGCGACCTGCTGTTCGAAGGCGCGGAGTGGACGTTCGACACGCTGCGCCGCTGCCACGACGCCGCCGCCGAGGTGGCGTCCAACGTCCTCGGCCTCGACACCTATCCGAACCAGATCGAGGTGATCAGCGCCGAGCAGATGCTGGACGCCTATTCGTCGATCGGCATGCCGCTGTTCTATCGTCACTGGTCGTTCGGCAAGCATTTCGCCCGCAACGAGGGACTGTACCGCGCCGGCATGCAGGGGCTGGCCTACGAGATCGTCATCAACTCCAACCCGTGCCTCTCCTATGTCATGGAGGAGAACACGGCGATGATGCAGACCCTGGTGATCGCGCACGCGGCGTTCGGCCACAACCACTTCTTCAAGAACAACTACCTGTTCAAGCAGTGGACGGACGCGGACGGCATCCTGGATTACCTCGAGTTCGCCAAGAGCTATATCTCGCAATGCGAGGAACGCTATGGCGAGGCGGCGGTGGAGAGCCTGCTGGACGCGGCGCATGCGCTGATGAGCCACGGCGTGCATCGCTATCCGCGCCGCCGCCCCGCCGACCTGCGCAGCGAGCAGCGGCGCGAGCGCGACCGCCGCGCGCACGAGGAGGCGATGTACAACGACCTCTGGCGCACCGTGCCGCGCGGCAAGGCGGCGGCCGGCGACAACCGCGTCGAGGAACGCCGTCGCGCGCTTTTGCAGCTGCCGCAGGAGAACATCCTGTATTTCCTGGAGAAAAGCGCGCCGCGGCTGGCGCCCTGGCAGCGCGAGGTGCTGCGCATCGTGCGCCAGATCGCGCAGTATTTCTATCCGCAGGGCCAGACCAAGGTGATGAACGAGGGCTGCGCCACCTATGTCCATTACCGCATCATGACGCATCTGCATGAGCATGGGCGGCTGACGGACGGCGCGTGGATGGAGTTCCTGCACAGCCACACCAACGTCGTCTTCCAGCCCGAATACGACGACCGGCGCTATTCCGGCATCAATCCGTACGCGCTCGGCTATGCGATGATGGAGGATATCGCGCGCATCGTGCGCACGCCGACCGACGAGGACCGCGCATGGTTCCCCGACATCGCCGGCACCGGCGACGAGATGGCGGTGCTGCGCGACGTATGGGCGAATTACCGCGACGAGAGCTTCATCCTGCAGTTCCTCAGCCCGAAGCTGATCCGGCAGATGCGCATCTTCGACGTGCTCGACGACGCCAACGAGCCGGAGATGCGGGTGATGGCGATCCATGACGAGCGCGGCTACCGGCGCATCCAGCGGGCGCTGGCCAAGCAGTACGACGTCGCGTGGACGACGCCCGACATACAGGTGGCGGACGTCAACCTCGCCGGCGACCGGCGGCTGATCCTGCATCACCGCGCGCTCAACCGCGTACTGCTCGACGAGGGCGACACGCGGCTGGTGCTGCAGCATCTCGCCGATCTGTGGGGCTATGACGTGCTGCTCAAGGAAGTCGATCCGGGCAACGAGGCGGTGCTGAAGGAACACGCCGCCTCCCCCCGCGGCAACATCCTGCGCCAGGACGCGCTGATCTGACGCACGCGGGCCTCGCGCCCGATTGCCCTGCGTAAGACGCCGATGCCGGCTTCGCATGCCGGCCGGCGCCGTTCCGCCGCGTCAACGCAGGGACACGCCACCCCGCCCCTGTCCCCGGCCGCAAATCGGTTACGATCGGGTCCAGGAAACGCGGATGTCGGAACAATGCGATCTTACGGAGCCTGCCTCGCCGCCCTGATGCTCGTCGCGGCACCGCCCGGCCTCGCGCAGGAGGCGGCCAGGGGCACGGCCGCACCGGCGTCCGCCGGTCAGCTCTTCCAGGCCGGGCAATTCGAGCAAGCCGGCGCGCGCTACGCCCGCATCGTGACGGGCGACCCCGGGGACTACACGGCGGTGCTCAACCTCGGCCGCGTCGCGCTGCTCGCCAACCGCCTCGACGACGCCGAGACATGGTTCGGCAAGGCGATCGCGCTCCGCCCCCATGCGGCGGAGCCCAAGGTGATGCGCGCGGCGGCGTATTATCGCAGTTATGAGTTCGAGAAGGCGGCCGCGGCGCTGGAGGGTGTCGATCTCGCGCACGACCGGCTGGTCATCGCGCAATACCCCACCCTGGATGTCGCCCAGCTGCGCAGCTTTCGCGGGCAGACGCCGTATGAGGTGCAGGGCGCGGGGCAGAGCATCAACGTCAAGCTCCTGCGCACGGACCCGCTGCCGCTGGTCAGCGTGCGGGTGAACGGCGGCGCGCCGGTCACCTTCTTCATCGACACCGGCGGTTCGGAGATCGTGCTCGACACCGCCTTTGCCCGCGAGCTGGGCGTCCCGCAATTCGGCGCGGTGACGGGCACCTTCTCCGGCGGGCAGCACGCCGAGGTGAAGCAGGGGCGGATCGATGCGCTGGCGATCGGCGGTTGGACGGTGCGCAACCTGCCCGTCGCGATGATGCCCCTGCGCCAGCTTTCGAAAGGGCTGGAAGCGACGCGCATCGACGGCATCGTTGGCACGACCTTTCTCTATCATTTCCTGGCGACGCTCGATTACCCCGCCGGCACGCTGATCCTGCGCCGGAAGGCCCCGGCGAGCCCGCGGCAGGTCGGGGCGGCGCCGGACCATGACGGGAAGACGACCGTCGCGGTGCCGTTCTGGATCGCGGGGGATCATTTCATGGTCGGCTGGGGACAGGTGGAGACGCTGCCGCCGACCCTGCTCTTCGTCGATACCGGGCTCACCGGCGCGGGGGTCAAGCTCGCGGAATCGGTGATCCACCGGGCCGGCATCACGCTGGAGGAGGACAAGGCCGAGGCCGGGGCCGGCGGGGCGGGAAACCTCAGGATCGTGCCCTATACGGTGCGCCGCCTGTCGTTCGGCGAGGCCAGCGAGCAGAACGTCCCGGGACTCTATGATGGTCCGTTTCCCTGGGAGACCCTGTTCGGCTTCCACCTCGCCGGGATGGTCGGCCACGACTTCTTCAAGCGCTATGCCGTAACGTTCGATTTCCAAAACATGAGGATCATCCTGACGCGGCCGCGGCGCGGCGGGTGAAGCGGGCGTAGAGGAAGGATTGCACCGCGCCGCCGGGCGTGCGGTGC
>NZ_BANB01000520.1 GCF_000964365.1 Acidisphaera rubrifaciens HS-AP3
GCCGAACCGGCCGCGGCAGCCCCCGCCCGCCCCGAAGCCGGACGGCGATAGTTGCTGATGACCCGGCCGAGCAGCTCCTGCAGCGCGTCGCCGGTCGGCTGCGCGTCCGCCCGCGCCAGCGCGGCATACTGATCCTCGACGCGGCCGAGAACGCCCTGGCGCCGCAGTCCGTCCACCGCCGAGGCGCGGAAGCTCTGCCGGCGAAACTCCGTCGCCAGCTCCTCGTCGGACAGGCCCAGCCAGTGGCGCCAGTGCCAGGCCTGCCGCGCGTCGAACCGGTCGCGGTGGGCGGCGAAGGCCGCGCGGATCGCGGCCACCTTGTCGGTAAACCGCGCCTCGGTCGTGAAGGGCGCATGCAGGATCAGCACGTCCTGCGCCAGCCGCCAGCGCAGCGACGGGTCCTCGGCCACGATGCTGTGCCCGCCGGTGCCGACGCGCGCGACGGTCTCCGCCCGCACCAGCAGCTTCGGGGCGTCGGCACCGAGGATCCAGGGCGTGCGGGTATCGCCAGCCAAGTAACGATCCTCGATCGCCTCGCGCTGCGCCACGATCGGCAGGGTGTACGGCGCCGTCAGGTCGGGCGGCATATAGGTGCCGTCCTGCCCGCGCAGCACCGGCGTGTTGTAGCGCTCGACCACGAACAGGTCGGCGGCGTCGAGATCGGCGATCGTGTCGAGACGGCCGCCACGCGGCAGCCAGAACTCGTCGGAATCGGCAAACAGCACCCAGTCCGGCGCGCCCCAGTGGCGCAGTTCGCGCAGCGCGGCGGAGAAATACAGGAACGGGTCATCGACGGCGAAGGTCTCGACCGGCGCGGCGCGCACCCGCTCGTCGCCGGCCAGATCGGGCGGCAGCTCGCCAGCACCACGGTTGAGCGAGACGAAGACCTGCTGCGCCCCGAGGCCGAGGTGGTGGCGGATGCACGCATCGAGCAGGTCGGGGGTATCCGCATGGCCGATGATCGCGGCGAACCGGGGTGAACGTTCGCTCATGCGTGGGGGCACCATTTGATATGAGACGGTCGTAAGCGGACGATTATACGCGCGTGGCGCTAATCGCAAAAACGAATAATCCGCGGATCGAACTCCAGATACAGCAGAACACGGTCGGCCTGGCTCATGTTGACCGCGAAATGCCGCATCGCGCCGTTGAACACGACCACGCCGCCCGGCCGTTCCTCGCGCACCTCCTGTCCGACGGACAGGAAGCTGCGGCCCGGCGCCATGTCGAGGCCGAGATGCATGATCAGCAGCCGACCGTCCATCTCGGGGTGGGTATGGGGGGCGATGAAGGTGCCCGGACGCATCAGCGAGAGCGCGCAGACCTCGCACCCTTCGAGGCGCGACAGCAGCCGGCTGGTCGCCGGCAGCGCCCGGTCCGCGCCGTCCGGCAGCATGCCCTTGTAGCTGAGGCCATAGGTCAGCCAGTCGAGATTGGGCTCCGTGGTGTCGACCTGCCACGACGGCGTCCAGCCGTTATTCTTCATCAGCGTCTCGACATAGGTGTCGATCGCGCCGACGCGGTGGATCGGCAGCACCGGCGCCCGCAGCTCCAGGTATTCCTGGCGGATCAGGCGCCAGCGCGCCTGCAATTCGCGCACGAAGGGGAAGGCGGCAGGATCGTGGAACATGCGCCCATCCGGTCCTTGCGGCATCTCCGGTGCGGTTGCGGCAGCGGCGCCGCACGATACGCAGCGCGGTTGCGGCGCGCAACACGCGAATGACGCACCGCGCTATGTGCCGTCCCGCGCTTTGTCCTGTCTTGCATCGTGCCACGGATCGCGACGCACCATCGCCGCCCAACGCTCGGCGAAACGCCGCGCGTCCAGGCGATCGGCGGCGATGCGCCGGGCGGAGGCGGACTCGTCATGCTGCATCACGGCGTGCGGGGTGTAGACGACCCGCAGCCCCGCGCGCTGCACCCGCAGGCAGAAATCGACGTCGTTGAAATCGACGGGAAAGCCGGTATCGAAGCCGCCGACGCGCGCGAATGTCGCGCGGCGAAATGCCATCATCGCCCCCGTCACCGCGGCCCGGTTGCGCATCAGGCGGATCTGCGGCGCGTGGGCGGGATCGTCCCGGGCGGCGCCGTGGCACAGATGCACCGCCGCCGCCGCGCCGCCGAGCGCCAGCCCGCAATGCTGGATAGCCCCGTCCGGATACAGCAGCGTCCCGCCGGCGACGCCCACGCCCGGCAGCGCCAGCGCCTCCAGCAGCGCGGTCAGCCACGCATCGTCGAGCGCCAGCATGTCGTCGTTCAGCAGGACGACCGTGTCGGCCGTCGCCTTGCCCGGCTCCCCCTCCAGCACCGCCGCGTTGATCACGGCGGCGAAATTGAAGCCGTGCGGCGTCGCCGCCTGCGCCTCGGCGGTGACGCAGGGATCAAGCGCGGCAAGCCGCGCCGCCAGCGCCGTCGCCGGCGGTCCCGCGAGCAGCCGCAGCCGGAACCGCGCCGCCGGG
>NZ_BANB01000519.1 GCF_000964365.1 Acidisphaera rubrifaciens HS-AP3
GGCGGCCGAGATGGCACGCCTGCGCGGCAGCGCCGACAGCCTCGCCCTGCGGCTGCGCCACCACGACGACGGCGTGCATGCCGCGCGCAGCCCGGCCCGGCGCGAGGCGCGCGACATCTATGACGCGCTGGAACAGGCGCGCGTGGAGACGGTGGGCGCCCGTCACATGTCCGGCGTCGCGGCCAATCTGCGCGCCCGCCTGACGGAGGAATGCGAGACCGAGGGCTATGACCGCATGACGCGGCGCGAGCAGATGCCCGCCGCGGCGGCGCTGTCGCTGCTGGCCCGCGAACGCATGACCGGCGAGGCCGCGCCGGAGGCGGCGCGGCGGGTGCTCGCGCTGTGGCGCGAGACGCTGGGCGAGACGGCGGACGCCGCCCTCGACGAGCTGCGCGAGGCATCCGACGACCAGCAATCCTATGCCCGCGCCGCGCGCCGCCTGCTCGCCGCCCTCGACCTCGCCGAGGCGGAGGCCGAGGCCGAGCCGGAACAGAGCAACGACGAGGGCGAGGAAGGCAGCGAACAGTCCGGGGCGCAGGACAACGCGCAGGACAGCCAGGGCGAGGCGCAGTCCGACACCGAAAGCATCCTCGGCGCGCAGCCCGACGAGATGGAGGGCGAGCCGAGCGACGAGGAATCGGGCGACGCCAGCGACGAGGAGTCCGCGGCGGCCGAAGGCGACGACCGGCCGGGCGGCCCGCAGCCGCGGCGCGAACGCGCGCTCGCCGACGACGGCACCACGTATCGCGCCTATACCCGCGCCTTCGACGAGGAAATCGCCGCCGAGGATCTCTGCGACCCGGACGAACTGACGCGCCTGCGCCAGCAGCTCGACCAGCAGCTCCAGCACCTCCACGGTGTCATCTCGAAACTGGCGAACCGCCTGCAGCGGCGGCTGCTCGCGCAGCAGACGCGGGCCTGGGAGTTTGATCTCGAGGAAGGCCTGCTCGATGCCGGGCGGCTGTCGCGGGTGATCGTCAACCCGCTGCTGGCGCTGTCCTACAAGCGCGAGCTGGACACCGAATTCCGCGACACCGTGGTGACCTTGCTGATCGACAATTCCGGCTCGATGCGCGGCCGGCCGATCACGGTCGCCGCCATGTGCGGCGACATCCTGGCCCGCACGCTGGAACGCTGCGCCGTGAAGGTCGAGGTGCTGGGCTTCACCACCCGCGCCTGGAAGGGCGGACAGAGCCGCGAGCGCTGGGTCGCCGACGGCAAGCCGCGCAATCCCGGTCGGCTGAACGACCTGCGCCACGTGATCTACAAGTCGGCCGACGCGCCGTGGCGGCGGGCGCGCAAGAATCTCGGCCTGATGCTGCGCGAGGGGCTGCTGAAGGAGAACATCGACGGCGAGGCGCTGCTGTGGGCGTATCGCCGGCTGCTGTCGCGCCCGGAACACCGGCGCATCCTGATGGTCATCTCCGACGGCGCGCCGGTCGACGACAGCACGCTGTCGGTCAACCCCGGCAACTATCTGGAGCGCCATCTGCGCGAGGTGATCCGCGACATCGAGAGCCGCGATCTGGTCGAGCTGATCGCCATCGGCATCGGCCACGACGTGACCCGGTATTACCGCCGTGCGGTGACGATCGTGGACGCCGAGGAGCTGGGCGGCACCATGATGAAAAAGCTCACCGAACTGTTCGACGAGGATGCCGACCGCGCCTGGCGCATGGCCGCGGCCGAGCGGGCACCGCTGGTCGTCTGATCCGCCACCGGCGGCACGCCCGCCAGACCGGCGGCCGTCGCGTCGCGCCCGTCCCCGCGGGC
>NZ_BANB01000518.1 GCF_000964365.1 Acidisphaera rubrifaciens HS-AP3
AGTTCAGACGTGTGCTCTTCCGATCTGTGCACGCGACCATCGACGGCGCCCCGGTGACGCTGATCCTCGACACCGGGGCCGAGACGACGCTGCTGACCGACGCGGCGGTCGCACGGCTGCATCTGGCGCGCGACGACGCGGCGGATGCGGCGCGCATCGTGGGCGTCGGGCCGGCGGCGTCGGTCGGCGGCGCCGATGCCGCGCGGCTCGATCTGGGGAAGGTCGTGTTGCGCAACCGCCCGGTGATCGTCGCCGGCTTCACCCTGGCGTCCGACGATCGGACGGTGCCGGACGGGCTGCTGGGTGACGACATACTATCGCAGTACGATCTCGATCTCGATCTGCCGGACGGCCGCGCCACGCTGTACCGCGCGCGCGACTGTCCCGACGCGTCGCCGCCCGTCGCCGGCGACTGGTTTGCGGTGACGGCCGAACGCACGTCGCGCGGACAGCTGCGCGTGCCGATGACGATCGACGGACAGACGTTGAGCGCCACGGTCGATACCGGGTCCGAGACGACCACCGTCGCCGTCGCCGCGTTGCAGCAGCTGCACATGACCGAGGCGATGCTGGCCGGCGATCCGACGCTGCGGGTGCGCGGCATGTCGCAGGACGTCACGCTGGTGCATGTCCATCGGTTCGACGAGCTGCGCATCGGCCCACTCTCGTACAATCATCCGTATATCCCCGTGGCGCCGCTGCCGGCGTTTCTGGGCGACGGGCTGCTCGGCTCGGATGTGTTGCGGCTGCATCGCGTCTGGCTTTCCTGGGCCAGCGCGCGGATTTGGATCGATACCGCGCGGCGGGCGGCGTATCAGTAAAAAAGCCGTGCTGTCGCGGCCAACGATACCAAAATGAATACAGGACCGTCCCGATGACCATAGACCTGACGATGCTCGCCTACAGCGCCATCCTCTGCGTGCTGCTGGCCTTTCCCTATACGCTCGGCATGATCGCCGCCGACGGGCTGCCGATGGCCGCCGGCAACCGCGAGGGCATGGGCGAGGTGCCCGGCTGGCGCGGCCGCGCGCGGCGCGCGCACCTCAATCTGGTAGAAAACCTTGTCCCGTTCGCCGCCCTGGTGCTGGTGGTCCACCTCGCGCAGAAGGCGTCGCCGATGACGGCGCACGGGGCGGAGCTGTTCTTCTACGCCCGCGTGGCGCACGCGGTGGTGTACATCCTCGGCGTGCCCTATCTGCGCACGCTCGCCTGGTTCGCGAGCCTCGCCGGCATCGCGATGGTCGCCGCCGCGCTGTTCGTCTGACTTATGCCTCGTCCGCGCCCGGCAGCGGCGCCAGATCGCGATAGACGGGCTGGCGTCGTTCGCCGCGCGCGCGGAAGCTTTCGGCCAGATCGGCGGCATCGAGTACCGCCGCATTCATCACCATGCCGCGGTCGAGCGAATCCGCGATGCCGTGGTCGCGGCTGTAGTTGAGCGCGTCCTTGCTCGCGCGCACCGCCAGCGGCGATTTGGTGGCGATCAGCCGCGCCGTCTCCAGCGCCCGCGCCAGCACCGCGTCCGCGTCCGCCAGCGCCTCGTTGACGAAGCCGTAGGCGGCGGCGCGCGCGCCGGTCAGCGTCGCGCCGGTAAAGGCCAGCTCGCGCGCGATGCCCTGCGGCAGCAGGCGCGGCACGCGCTGGAGATTGCCGAGATCGGCCATGATGCCGATGTTGATCTCCTCGATGCGGAACTGCGCGTCCGCCGTCGCATAGCGGAGGTCGCAAGCCGCGGCGATTTCCATGCCCCCGCCGACACAGGCGCCGTGGATCGCCGCGATCACCGGAAAGCGCACCTGTTCGATCGCCGCCACCGTCGCCAGCAGCGCGCGGCCCATGCTGATGAAGGCGTCGCGCGCCCGCCCGCTGTCGAGGCAGAAGGACGCGCTTTCGCTGAACACCGCGACGTCCATGCCGGCGCAGAAGGCCGGGCCGGCGCCCGACAGGACGGCGGCGCGCACCGTGCCCGGCGCGTCGAGCGCGCGCAGGGCGGCCGGGAAGTCGCGCCAGAATGCGGTGTTGAGGCTGTTGCGCTTGTCCGGCCGGTTGAGGCGCAGATGCGCGACCGGGCCGTCCTGCGTCACGATCAGTTCCGGTGCGCTCGTCATGCGTGCGTATCCCCCGTTGCGCGGCGTTATTCGCCGGACAGTTCCTTGCGCCGCCGGTCCAGCTCCTCGCTGTAGCGGCGCAGCGCGTATTGCTCGGTCAGTATGCCGATCACCCGCCGGCTGTCGCGCCCGTCGAGGACGGCGAGCGCGTCGCTCTCCGCCGTCTCGAACAGGGCGATCGCTTCCTTGATCGTCATCTGCGGCAGCAGATAGGCGTCTTGATAGTGCAGCAGGTCGGCGAGGGTGGCGGGCGAGGCGCCGCCGTTGTCGTCGGCATGCGCCTCCGGCACCAGCACGATTCCGGCATAGCGCCCGTCGCCGTCCACCACGACCGCGCGCTGCGTCGAGCCGAGCGGGAAGTCGCGGCGGAAGGCGGCGAGGGTCGCGTCGGCGCGCACGGTGCGCACCTCCCGCCGCATCATCCGCCCGACCGTCAGGTTGCGCATCCAGCCGATATCGACGGCGCTGCGGATCGCCTCGCCGCGCAGATGGAAGCGCCAGGTGGCGAAGGAATACCCGAAGGTGCGCCGCACCGTCAGCGCCGAGACGACGCAGGCGGCGAGCACGATCGCCGTGAGCGGCAGGCTGCCCGTCTCCTCCAGCGCCAGGAAGGTCATCGTCAGCGGGCCGCCGACGATGGCCACCGCCATGCTGCTCATGCCGACGATGGCGCAGACGACCATCGGCACGATGTGCGCGGCGTTCAGCAGCGTCCAGACGCCGGCGAACAGCTTGCCGACCAGCGCGCCGAGATAGAGCGAGGCGAAGAACAGGCCGCCGCGGAACCCCGATCCGATCGACACGGCCGATGCCACCGCCTTCATCGCGATCAGCGCCGCGACCCAGGCCAGCGGATAGGACGCGGCGACGCTGACCGACAGGGCGGAGTGCCCCGACGACATGACGGACGGGGTAATCAGGGCGAGGCCGCCCACCGCGATGCCGCCGATCGCCGGGCGCAGCCAGGCCGGCACGCGCGAGCGGCGGAACAGGCTTTCGGTCAGGGTCACGCCGCGCATCACGCCGATGCCGATCAGCGCGCACAGCACGCCGACGCCGAGCAGGGGGACGTAGTCGATCCCCTCGACCGTCGCGGGCACCACCACCTCGAGCCCGGCGGGGCTTCCGCCGATCGCGCCGATCACCGCCGTCGCGACGATGGACGCCACGACCACCGGCGCCAGCGTCGCGATCGAATAGGTGCCGATCACCAGCTCGTAGCCATAGAAGGCGCCGGCGAGCGGCGCGTTGAAGGCGGCGGCGATGGCGGCGGCGGCGCCGCAGCCGACCATCAGGCGCAGGTCGCTGCGGCGCAGGCGGAAGCTGCGACCGATGCGCGAGGCGACCGCGCCGCCGATCTGCGTATAGCCCGCCTCCAGCCCGACCGAGGCGCCGAAGCCGTTGGACATGACAGTCTGCAGCACCACGATCCAGCCGTCGGTGAGCGACATGCGGCCGCCGTACAGGGCATTGGCCTCGATCGGGTCGACCGCGCGACGCGGCCGCAGCCGCGCGATCGCCAGACCGACCACGCCGATCAGCAGGCCGCCCAGCACCGGCACCAGGATCGCCCGCAGCGGCTCGATCGACGTCGCCCCCGACAGGCGCTCGCCGTGATGCAGGTCGAACAACAGCCGGTGGATCAGCTGCGTGCCCTGCGTCATGGCCGAGACGAGCAGTCCGGCCGTCGCGCCGACCAGCGCGGCCAGCAGCACCAGCCATAGCTCGTCGGCGCGGACCAGCGCGCGCAGTACCTGCGGCGCATGCAGCACCGCCTCGCCGAGGCGGCGATGGCGATGCTGCGCCCGCGACCGTGCGCGCGCGGTCGCGGCGGCGCGGGCGGCGCGCGG
>NZ_BANB01000517.1 GCF_000964365.1 Acidisphaera rubrifaciens HS-AP3
GATGCAGACGCCACGTCTCGGCGATCTGCGCGCCGATGCGGCGGACCGGATTGAGGGCGGCGCGCGCATCCTGCGCCACGAGGCCGATGCCGCCGCCGCGCAGCCGCGTCAGCGCCGCGTCGCGCGCGCCGAGCAGATCGGTGCCGTCGAACGACATCTCCTTCGCGCGCAAGGTCGCCCCCTCCGGCAGCAGGCGCAGCAGCGCGCGGGCGAGCGTGGACTTGCCCGATCCGCTTTCACCGACGATGCCGAGCGTCTCGCGCCCCAGCGTGAAGCTGACGTCGCGCACCGCCGCGACCGGGCCGGCGGGGCCGGGATAGGCGACGTCCAGCGCCTGTACCGCCAGCAGGGTCACGTCTGGCGCGGATCGAGCGCGTCGCGCAGCCCGTCCCCCAGCAGGTTGAAGGCGAGCGAGGCGACGAATATGGCCGCGCCCGGGATCGCCGGCAGCCACCAGTGATCGAGGATGTGGTCGCGGGCGGTGGCGATCATCGCCCCCCATTCCGGCAGCGGCGGCTGCGCCCCCATGCCGAGGAAGCCGAGGCCGGCGGCGGTCAGGATGATGCCGCTCATGTCCAGGCTGGTGCGCACCACGATCGCCGGCAGGCACAGCGGCAGCACGTGGCGCAGCACGATGCGGCCGGCGCGCGCGCCCATCAGGCGCACCGCCTGCACGTGCTCGGCCGTGCGCAGCGCCAGCGCGTCGGCCCGCGCGATGCGCGCATAGGGCGGCCACGCGGTCAGGGCGATGGCGATCGCGGCGCTGGTGACCCCCGGACGCAGGGCCGCGACGAAGGCGAGCGCCAGGATCAGGCGCGGAAAGGCGAGGAAAATGTCGGTGACCCGCATCAGCAGCAGGTCGGCGAGCCCGCCCGTATAGCCGGCGACGCAGCCGATCAGCAGCCCGACCGGCGCCACCGCCAGCGTCACGGCGGCGACGAGGCCGAGCGTCACCCGCCCGCCCCAGATCAGGCGCGACAGCACGTCCCGCCCCAGCCCGTCGGTGCCGAGCCAGTGCGCCGCCGACGGCGGCGCGAGTCGATGCGGCAGGTCGATC
>NZ_BANB01000516.1 GCF_000964365.1 Acidisphaera rubrifaciens HS-AP3
GCCCAGGCCAGGGCGGGCAGCACGAGCGCGCGGCCCGCGCGGCGTGCGGCGGCGATGGGGGCGTGGTCGTGCATGCTGGTCCTCCGCTTGTCTCGTCCGGCGCGGCGCGATGCGCGGCCGCGTGCCGCCGGACGGGCCTGTCCCATACTTGGTTGGTCGCAACGCCACGCAAGCGGTCCGTTCGGATGATGGCGCGGGCGCGCGGATCGGCCGCCCGTGTTTGAACGCGCCCGCCCGCTTCGCTAGCGTGGGCGCGGCAGCATGGGATTGCGCGATGACAACGATGATCGAAGTGGCGCTGAACGGCCCGTGGGGGCGCGAGCGGCAGCCGCTGATGCCGATCACGGTCGAGGCCTGCATCGACGAGGGCATCGCCTGCGTGCAGGCGGGCGCCGCCGTCGTGCATGTGCACGCCTATGATCCCGCGACCGGGCGACAGGACGACGACTGGCGCACTTATGCCCGGATTATCGAGGGAATCCGCGCCCGCACCGACGCGCTCGTCTATCCGACGATCCCGCTCGCCGGCTCCGGCCTGACCGGCGAGGCGGCGACGCCGGAGGCGCGGTTCGCGCATGTCGAGGAACTCGGCCGCCGCGGCCTGCTGGAAATCGCGGTGGTCGATCCCGGGACCGTCAATTTCGATCGCAACGATCGCGCCGCGCCGGGCTTCGTCTACCTCAATCCGCCGGCGCACATCGCGGCCGGACTCGACGTCTGCGCCCGCCACGACCTGCGGGCCGGCTACGCGATTTATGAAGCAGGTTTTAGTCGCGCGGGCGCGCTGCACGCGGCGGCGCGGCCGGGTCTGCGCATGCCCATCTATCGCTTCATGTTCTCCGACGATTACGCCTGGGGCTTCCCGCCGCGTCCCGCTTATCTCGACGCCCATCTCGCGCTGCTCGCCGAATGCGCGCCCGGCGCCGCCTGGATGGTGGCCGGTCTCGGCGTGGACGTGCTGCCGCTCGCCGCCCACACGGTCGCGCGCGGCGGCCACATCCGCGTCGGGCTGGAGGACGCGCCCTGGGGAACGGCGGTCGGCAACGCCGC
>NZ_BANB01000515.1 GCF_000964365.1 Acidisphaera rubrifaciens HS-AP3
GGCATCTCCCGCAACACGATCTACCGTGCGTTGCGCGGCGAGGACTGAGCCAGGCCCTACCCGAGGACCTCGATCGCCACCGACTTCACCAGCGCGAATACCGGCGCGCCCGCGCGCAGACCGAGCCGCTCGATCGCGTCGGGCGTGACGCGGGCCAGCAAGGCGCCCCCGTCCAGCGCCACCTGCACCAGGCTGGTATGGCGCACCGCATCCGTCACCACCTCGCCCACCTGCCCGGCGATGACGTTGTGCATGCTGACCGCAGCCGGCGC
>NZ_BANB01000514.1 GCF_000964365.1 Acidisphaera rubrifaciens HS-AP3
CGTCAGGGTGCCGGCGGCATAGGCGGCGGACAGCTCGGTCGCGGTCAGCAAAGCGGGATCGGCGGTCATGCGGGGCGGCCTCGTGTCGCTGTGGCGGTCGGTGGGAGCGGGCGCCGGGCGCTGGCTCGCCGGCGCCGGACAGGCTAGGACCATGTGGCCCTGACGCAACCGGGCTGGTCCGAACCCTGCATTGCGGGACGCATGGCCCACCGCATGTCTGCGAGCGCATGACCATCGACATCGACCCCACGACCGCCGCCGCCCGCCCGGACACCGCCGCCGCCGCCGCGTCGCCGCCGGTTATCGCCGTGCGCGGCGCGGAGAAGCGCTTCGCCAGCGGCACGCAGGCGCTGGCGCCGGTGACGCTCGACATACGGGCCGGGGAGTTCGTGAGCCTGATCGGCCCGTCCGGCTGCGGCAAGACGACGCTGCTGAAGCTGATGGCGAAGCTGACGGAGCCGACCGGCGGCAGCCTGCGCTGGTGGGGCGGGCCGTTCGATCAGGTGGGCAAGCCGGACCGGCGCCTCGCCTTCGTCTTCCAGGAGCCGACGCTGATGCCGTGGGCGCGCGTCGCGGCGAACGTCCGCCTGCCGCTCGATTTCGCGGGCACGGACCGGCGGCAGGCCGAGCGGCGAGTGGCAGAGGCGCTGGCGCAGGTCGAGCTGACGGCGGCGGCGCGGCAATATCCGCGGCAGCTCTCGGGCGGCATGCGGATGCGCGTCTCCATCGCCCGCGCGCTGGTGACCGAGCCGGACCTGCTGCTGATGGACGAGCCGTTCGGCGCGCTGGACGAGTTCACGCGCAACCGGCTGGACGAGGATCTGGCGCGCCTGTCGTGGCAGCAGCGGCTGACCACCGTGTTCGTCACCCATTCGCTGTACGAGGCGGTGTTCCTGTCGAGCCGCGTGGTGGTGCTGGCGGCGCGGCCGGGGCGGGTGCATGCGACGTTCGACGTGCCCGAGCCGTATCCGCGCACCGAGGCGTTCCGCACCAGCGACCGCTTCGCCCTGATGTGCCGCGACCTGTCGCTGCTGCTGACGGACGCCTCCGTGGCAAGCCGGGCATGAGCACCCGTCCCGCCGAGTTGCTGGCCCCGGTCGTGGTCGGCGCCGTGCTGATCGGCGCGTGGCAGTTCGCGTGCCGCCACTGGGCGGTGCCGGTCTATCTGTTCCCCGCCCCGTCCGACATCTTCTGGTGCCTGGTGCAGAACTGGCCCGACCTGCTGCGCGCGCTGGGCAGCACGCTCGCGGTGACGGCGGCGGCATTCGTCTGCGCCGTGGTGATCGGCGTGCTGATCGCCTTCCTGTTCGTGCAGAGCCGGCTGATCGAGATCAGCCTGCTGCCGTACGCGATCCTGTTGCAGGTGACGCCGATCGTGGCGGTGGCGCCGCTGATCGTCATCCTGGTCAAGAACACGCCGGTGGCGCTCACGACATGCGCCACGGTGATCGCGCTGTTTCCGATCATCAGCAACACCACGATCGGTCTGCGCAGCGTGGACCCGGGGCTTGCCGACTATTTCCGCATGAACAAGGTAGGCCGCATCCAGACGCTGTGGCGGCTGCGGGTGCCGTCCGCCCTGCCCTATTTCACCGCCGGCCTGCGCATCTCCAGCGGGCTGGCGCTGATCGGCGCGGTGGTGGCGGAGTTCGTGGCCGGCACCGGCGGGCGCAGCGCGGGGCTGGCCTACGAGATCCTGCAGGCCGGATTCCAGCTCGACATCGCGCGCATGTTTGCGGCCCTCGTGCTGATCGCGGTCGCGGGCGTGGCACTGTTCGCCCTGATGGCCGGGGTGCAGCATCTGCTGCTCGGCCACTGGCACGAGAGCGCGCTGAAGACGGAGCGTTGAACGCATGAACCCGACCGAATTGCCGCGCGACGCATGGCCGCGCGACGCATGGCCG
>NZ_BANB01000513.1 GCF_000964365.1 Acidisphaera rubrifaciens HS-AP3
GCGACGCGGACCTGGTGCGCTTCCTGCAACGCGCCGCCGGCTACGCCCTGACCGGCAGCACCCGCGAGCACGCGCTGTTCTTCGGCTACGGCACCGGCGGCAACGGAAAGGGCGTGTTTCTCAACACCCTCGCCGGCATCTTCGGCGACTATGCCACGATCGCGCCTATGGAGACCTTCGCGGCCACCCAGACGGACCGGCACCCGACCGAGCTCGCGATGCTACGCGGCGCGCGTCTGGTGACTGCGCAAGAAACGGAACAGGGCCGCGCCTGGGCCGAATCCCGGATCAAGTCACTGACCGGCGGCGACCCGATTACCGCGCGGTTCATGCACAAGGATTTCTTCACCTTCACGCCTCAGTTCAAGCTGTTCATCGCCGGCAACCACAAGCCCGCCCTGCGCAATGTTGACGAAGCGATGCGCCGTCGCATGCATCTGATCCCCTTCACGGTCACGATCCCGCCGGATCAGCGGAATCCGAACCTCGGCGCCGAGCTGAAAGCCGAATGGCCGGCCATCCTCGCCTGGGCAATCGCCGGCTGCCTGGACTGGCAGCGCAACGGCCTCGCCGCGCCCGCCGCCGTCACCGCAGCTACGGAAGAATATTTGAAAGGCGAGGATGCCTTCGGCCAGTGGGTTGATGAATGTTGTGAGGTTGGGCGGCACCGCGAGGAAGGCAGCAGCGCGCTCTATGCGGCTTGGCGCACCTGGGCAGAACGCGCAGGCGAGCAACCGGGAACCCAAAAGAGGTTCAGCCAGAGCTTGCTTGAACGCGGCTACCAAGCGTGTCGCCTCCCGAACGGCAAAGCCGCTTTCCGGGGCATCGGGCTGCCCATTCCCCGGCCACGCCACGAGACGGCTGCCGACCGTGACTGAGGCCCTGAAGGATGTGAAGGGTCCCCGTATTTCCCCCGTATCGCGCGCGCGCGCTAGACGCCCCGAATGGGGTGATCCTTCACATCCTTCAGATTTGGCCTGTGGGGAGAACGCGCGCGACAGGGTTGGACCCGGCGAGCGGGTGGTTCCGACCGCACAACCCCTTGCCGCATCCGGTAAGTCGCCGCCTTCTCAAGGCGGTAAACCGCCCTAGTCGTGTGTGGACTACCTATTGACGGGATTGGCTTTTTTCTTGCGCCGCCCGCGAATTGTCCAATATGTGTCGAATATGGCACGTGAAACCGCGCTCCCGCAGCCCGCAGACACGCATCCGAAACCCTCGCGCCCGTCCGCGTCGCGGCAGCGCCGGGACCGCTACTCGGCGCCCGTACGCTGGGCTGCCGTGACAGGCCGAAGCCGGGATGGCCGGTTTATCCGTGAAGTGCGCGCCGACCTGCTGCGCCATGTCGGCGGCAACCCTACGACACCGCAGCGGGTGCTGATCGAGCGGGCAGTCATGCTGACGCTGAACCTCGCGAAGATGGACGCCAAGGCCCTCGCGACCGGCGCTATGTCGGAGCACGCCACGCGCGAGTATTTGGCGTGGTCAAACACATTGACGAGGACGATGGTTGCCCTCGGCCTGGACGCCGCCCCTGCCCCCCGCCGTGACATCCGCGACATCCTCGCCGACCGGGCCGCCGGCCGGTGAACATCCTCGCCGCCCTGGACGACCCGGAACTCTTCGGCGGCATGTTCACGGCCCCGTCCTGGCGGCCTTGGCGCGCGTTCCTGGCGGCGTTGTTTGGCCTTCCGCTACCTGATGACCTGGCGGCCCTGTATCGGCACCACACGGCCCGCTCGGTGGCACCACGGGGCAGGTTTCGCGAGGCGGCGTTGATATGCGGCCGGCGAGGTG
>NZ_BANB01000512.1 GCF_000964365.1 Acidisphaera rubrifaciens HS-AP3
CTCGCGGCGGCGCAGGCGGCGGCGCGACAGGCGGGGATGCCGATCGGCCTGATTTCCGATCTCGCGGTCGGCACCGATGGCGGCGGCAGCCATGCCTGGAGCCGGCAGGACGAGACGCTGATCGGCCTGTCGATCGGCGCGCCGCCGGACCTGCTGAACCTGCGCGGCCAGGACTGGGGCCTCGTCGCCTTCTCCCCCGCCGGGCTGCGCCGCCACGGCTACCGCGCCTTCATCGAGATGCTGCGCGCGGCGCTGCGCCACGCGGGCGGCGTGCGGATCGACCACGCCATGGGATTGGCCCGGCTATGGGTGCTGCCGCAGGGCGCGCCGGCGACCGAGGGCGCGTATCTGCACTTCCCGTTCGACGACCTGCTGCGCCTCGTCGCCCTCGAATCGTGGCGGCATCAGGCGATCGTGCTGGGCGAGGATCTCGGCACCGTCCCGGAGGGATTTCAGGACCGTCTGGCCGGCACCGGCGTCCTCGGCATGCGGGTGCTGCCGTTCGAGCGGACGGCCGACGAGCGGTTCAAGCCGCCCTCCGACTGGACACCCACCGCCGCCGCGATGACGAGCACGCACGACATCGCCACCCTGGCCGGCTGGTGGGGCGGACGCGACATCGGCTGGCGCGCCGATCTCGGCCTGCTCGGCGACCGCGAGGCGGAGGAGACGCTGCGCCAGCGCGACCGCACCTGGCTGTGGCAGGCGATGCAGGAAAGCGGCGCGGCCGCTGGCGGCGAGCCGGGGGCGTGGGACACGTGGCCGGTGATCGACGCGGCGATCGCCCATCTCGGCCACAGTGCCTGCGACCTCATGCTGCTGCCGGTCGAGGACGCGCTCGCGTTGCAGGAACAGCCCAACCTGCCGGGCACGCTGCACGAGCATCCGAACTGGCGGCGGCGTCTCCCGGGACCTGCCGCGACCATCCTCGATGCGCCGGAGGTCGCCGCCCGCCTGTCACGTCTCGACCGCATACGGCCCCGCGGACGCAGCGCCTAAGCGCGCACCGGCAATCTTTCGCGCCCCTGACGCGTCTGACCTCTGCCGCACCTGCCGGAACGACCGGATCGCCGTACGTCATCCCGACGGACGGAAGGCGGGCGATAGGAGAGAGACGCATGCTGCGCGCGACCGCCCGTCTGCAATTCCATCGCGATTTCACGCTCGACGACGCGCGCGCGCTGGTGCCCTATCTGGCCGAGCTTGGCGTGAGCCATCTCTACGCGTCGCCGCTGCTGAAGGCGCGGCCGGGCTCGACGCACGGCTACGACATCGTCGACCATCACGTCATCAACCCCGAACTCGGCGGCGAGGACGCGCTGCGCAGGCTGGTGGACGCGCTGCGCGAGCACGGACTGGGGCTGATCCTCGACATCGTGCCCAATCACATGGGCGTCGGCGGCGCGGACAACGCGTGGTGGCTCGACGTGCTCGAATGGGGACGCGCGAGCCCGTACGCGCATTATTTCGACATCGACTGGGACCCGCCGGATACGACCCTGCGCAACAAGCTGCTCGCCCCGTTTCTCGGCGCGCCATACGGCGACGTGCTGGCCTCCGGCGCGATCGCGCTGCGCTTCGATCCCGACGACGGACGCCTGTTCGTCGCGGTCTATGACGAGCATCGCTTCCCGCTCGATCCGCGCACCTATGGCAGCGTCCTGCGCGGCCATCACGACGCGGCGGCTGCGTTCGAACGCCTCGGCGTCGGGCGCGAGGCCCGCGCCCGCGCGCAGGCCGGGCGCGCATTGCTGCGCGCCCGCCCCGAGGGCATCGACGCCGCGCTCGTGCCCTATGACACGGCCACCGAGGACGGACGGGCGGCGCTGCACCGGCTGCTGGAGCGGCAGAATTACCGTCTCGCGTGGTGGCGGGCGGCGGCGGACGAAATCAACTGGCGGCGCTTCTTCGACATCACCAGCCTCGCCGGCGTGCGGCAGGAGGAACCAGGCGTGTTCGAGGACACGCACGCCAAGGTGCTGGCGCTGTACGAGGAAGGGCTGATCGACGGCGTGCGGATCGACCATGTCGACGGCCTTGCCGATCCGCGCACCTATTGCCGCAAGCTGCGCCGGCAGATGCAGACGCGCGCCGAGAGCCGCCCCGCCGGTCTGTCGCGCGATCCGGTGATCTGGATCGAGAAGATCCTGGCCCCGCATGAGCAGCTCTCGCGCGCATGGCTGACGGACGGGACGACCGGTTACGATTTCATGGATCAGGTGGCGGGCGTCCTGCACGACCCGTCGGGCGAGGCGGCACTGACCGCGCTGTGGGCGCGCGAGACCGGGCGCCCCGGCGCGTTCGAGGAGGAGGCGCGGCCGGCGCGACGGGGGATCGTGCGGGAGATCCTGTTCAGCGAACTGGCGGCGACCGCCGCCGCCCTGCACCGCATCGCGCGCCGCGACCTCGCCACCCGCGACCACACGCTGACCGCGATCCGACGCTGCCTGCAGGAAGTGCTGGTGCATTTCCCGGTCTATCGCATCTACGCCGGCATCGGCGGCATCGACGAGACCGACCGGCGGGTGCTGGACTGGGCGATGGCGGGGGCGCGGCGGACGGTGCGCAGCGCCGATCTGCCGCTGCTCGACCTGATCGACGCCTGGCTGTCGGGCGCGGGCATGCGCGAGACCGAGGCCGGGCCGCGGCGGCAGGAGCGGCTGCGGGCGATGGTGCGCTTCCAGCAGCTTTCGGCGCCGACGGCGGCGAAGTCGATCGAGGATACCGCGTTCTATCGCTACGGCCGGCTGATCTCGCGCAACGAGGTGGGCAGCGAGCCGGGGCAGTTCGCGCTGTCCCCCGCCGCGTTTCACGCCGACGCGCGCGCCCGCAGGCGGCATTTCCCGCGCGCCCTGCTCGCCACCGCGACGCATGACCACAAACGCGGCGAGGATACGCGGATGCGCATCGCGGTGCTGTCGGAGTTGCCCGAGGCGTGGGAGGCGGCGGTGCAGCGCTGGACGCGCCTCAATGCGCCGCTGCGCCGCGACATCGACGGCGGCCCGGCGCCGGAGCCGGCGGACGAGCTGATGCTGTACCAGACCCTGGTCGGGGCCTGGCCGCCCGACCTGTCGCCCGACGACGACGCGGGGCGCGAGGCGTTCCGCGAGCGCGTCGCCGGCTGGCAGCTCAAGGCGCTGCGCGAGGCCAAGCTGCGCACCGGATGGACCGCACCCGACGAGGAGTACGAGCGCGCGTGCGCCGATTTCCTCGCCGCCGTCCTCGACCCCGGCCGGGCGACCCGGATCGTCCACGAGATCGCCGCCCTCGCCGCCCGCATCGCCCCCGCAGGCGTGGTGAACAGCCTGGCGCAGACGACGCTGCGGCTGACCTCGCCGGGCGTGCCGGACCTGTATCAGGGCACCGAGTTCTGGGATTTCTCGC
>NZ_BANB01000511.1 GCF_000964365.1 Acidisphaera rubrifaciens HS-AP3
CGGCAACCCGGTCGCCGGTGCCGCCGCAGCCGATCGCGATGTCGGGCGGCGCCTGCGCCCGCGCCCCATGGGGCAGAGCCCGCAGCGGATCGGGCCAGAGCCGGGGCGGTATCCAGCGCCAGGACGGCGGGCGGATCACGTCCATCACCTCCGGCGCCAGCCCCGCCGCCTCGGCGAGCCCGAGCGCCTGCGACCGCATGCCCGCGAGCGGCTCGCAGACGACCCAGGACCTGATCATTCCGGCCTTGTGCGGACCACGCTGCGGTGCGTCAAGGCGCGCGGGCGCGGGCTACAGCTCCTGCCCCAGCGCCTTCTGCCGCAGGGTCTTGAGCCGTTCCTCGCCGTGCGGCGTCTTGGGATCGAGCGCCAGGACGCGCTGCCACGCCTCGTAGGCGCCGCGCCAGTTGCCGCGCTTCTCGGCGATGCGCGACAGCAGGGCAAAGGCGGCGAAGTGGCGCGGTTCGCGGCGGAGCGTCTGCTCGATATCGGCGATCGCGCCGTCGCTGTTGCCGGCGGCGAAGCGGGCGACGGCACGTTCGTGATAGCTCTCCGCGAGGTCAGGCTCGAGCGCCACCAGCGCGTCGAAATCCGCCACCGCCTCGGCATCGGCGCCGGCCTGCAGGTCGCGCAGGCCGCGCGTCACCAGCAGCCGTGCGGCCGGCGAGGTCGCGTCGAGCCAGATGTTGAGGATGTTCGCCTCCAGCTGCGCCGCCGCCTCGGCGTCGGCCGCGACCTTCAGGTCGTCGAGCAACCGGTCGGTCGCCTGTTTGGCCATCGCCGGGTTGCCGGGCGGCGGCGCGCCGAGGGCGACCGGGACCGTCAGGGCGGGGGCGGCCAGCAGCAGGACGGCCAGCAGGCCGCGACGAAGCGGGGCGGACGGGCGCCAGGACATGCCGCAGTCTGGCCCCGGCGCCCCGGGATCGACAAGCGGGTTGGCGCGGCGCCCCGGATGGGGTTGATGGCAGCCGGAAACGCCAAACGACAGGACCGTCCCATGCGA
>NZ_BANB01000510.1 GCF_000964365.1 Acidisphaera rubrifaciens HS-AP3
CCGCGCCGGCCGCCGGCGCCGCGATCATCGCGACCTGGATCGGCGTCTATGCGATGGCCTTCGGCGCCGCGCTGCTGGCCTATGCCTGGGTCGCGCGCCGCCACGCGGGGAGCGGCGGCGGGGCACCGTAGGCTCCTCCGACCGGCCCTCCCGGATCGTCCGGCGGCGGCCGACGTGCCTGTTTTCCGTTCACGGACCGGGCCTCGCGCGGCGCACAGGCGCAAGGTTGCCATCGCATGGCGATTTTAGTGTGCAGCGACCCGGCGCGTGCAATGATCGGGTGTAAACGTTCAGCCTCCTCCCACCCGGTCACGCACGCTTATGCCCGTTGCCTTGTCCCGTATCGCCGCCCTCGCCGGGCTGCTGATCGCCCCCCTGCTCGCCTCCCCCGCCGGCGCGGACGTCGCCGCCCCGCTGGACGATGCGGCGCAGGCGCTCGTGCCGCTGCACCCCAGGGCGGCGGCAGGCCTCGAGATGGCGTATGGCGGCACGCCGATCGACGTGACGACGTTCCACTATGACGGCCTGCGCACCGGCTGGAACCCGGCGGAGACCGACCTCGCCGCGGCGACCGTCGCCTCCCCGCGCTTCGGCCGGCTGGCCGCGTTGCCGGTGGACGGGCTTGTGCTCGCCCAGCCCCTGCTGGTCGCGAACCTGCGGATGCCGGACGGGCAGGCGCATCAGGTGCTGGTCGTCGCGACCGGCCACGACAGCGTCTATGCGTTCGACGCCCGCACCTATGCCCTGCTCTGGCGGCGCAGCCTCGGCGTGCCGCAATCGGCACGCGACGTTGGCTGCCCGGACGTGCAGGGGGAATACGGCATCTCCAGCACACCGGTCATCATGCGCGGACCCGATGGGGGCGCCACGCTCTACGTGGCCGCGGCGGTCGAACCCGCGCCCGGCCGTTTCGAGACGGATCTGCACGCCATCGATCTGGCGACCGGCCGCGACCGCGTGCCGTCGGTCGCGATCGACGCGGAAGCGCGGCTCGATGACGGTTCGGTGCTGCGCTACGATCCGCGCAGCCAGTGGAACCGCGCCGGCCTCGCCTTCGCCAACGGCGCGCTCTATGTCGGCATCGGGTCGCACTGCGACACCAATCGCGACAGCGTGTCGGGCTGGCTGCTGCGCTACGGCCCCGCGCTGACGCCGGACGCGACGTTTCACACCATCGAGGCCGCGGGCGCGCGCAGCCGCCTCGCCGGCATCTGGATGAGCGGCTTCGCCCCGGCCGTCGATGACGAGGGCAACGTCTTCGTCGTCACCGGCAACGGCAGCTTCCAGCCGATCGCCGGCCATCGTGCCTGGGGGCAGAGCGTGCTGCGGCTCGACCCGCGGCTCGACGACGTGATCGGCAGCTTCACCCCGCTCGAACACACGGCGCTGACGGACAACGACCTGGATTTCGGATCGGGCGGCGTCATGCTGCTGCCGCCCACCGGGCCGCAGCCGGCCACCCGCATGGCGGTCGCGATCGGCAAGGACGCCGTCCTGTATCTGCTGGACCAGCACCATCTCGGCGGCCCGGCCGAGCCGCATGCCGGGGCGCTCCAGGCGACGCGCATCGGCGAGTCCGGCGCGGGGCTGTGGGGCGGACCGGCCTTCTATGCCGGCCCCGCCGGTCCGACCGTCTATGTGCAGATCACCGCCGACGTCCTGCGCGCCTATCTCGTCGCCTCGGGCGAGGTGCCGTCGATGCGGGAGGTCGCGCGCGGCACCAGCGAGGCCGGCTACGGCGGCTCGATGCCGGTGGTGTCGTCGAACGGCGCCGCGGCCGGCAGCGGCGTGGTGTGGGTGGTCCGGCGCGATCACGTGCTGACCCTGGAAGCCTATGACGCCGTCCGCCTCGGCCCGCCGATCTATCGGGCGGTCGCCGGCGCCTGGCCCGGGCCGATCACCAACGCCTTCATCAGCCCCGTGGTCGCCAACGGCCGCGTGTACGTCGCGTCCTATCGCAGCGTCAGCGTCTTCGGCCTCACGCCCCCCTAACCGGCGGCGGCGAAACGGATCGGCTGCGCCCCCTCCCACAGCGCGCGCCGGCCCAGCGGCGCGAGCGTGTCGAGTCCGGACGTGATCGTGAGGAAATGATTGCCGGCCAGCTGCCCGACCTTCGAGGCGAAGTGCACTCCGCCATAGGCCAGCAGGATTTCCGTCTCGCTGATCCCGCCCGGGTAGAGGATGACCTGCCCGGGTGCCGGATAGCTCGTGTGGTTCTCGTAGCCGACCGCGAAATCCATGTCGCCGAGCGGCATCCACACCGCCTCGCCGCTCCAGCGGACATGCACGAGCCGGCTTTCGAACGGCAGGCGCGCGACGAAGGCGGCGCAGGTCTGCGGCGCGTCCGCCCATTCGAGCCGGGCATCGTAGCTATAGGGACCGGCGGTGACGGTCAGGTGGGTGATCGGCGGAACGGCGGTCATGAGGGGCGGATGCTCCTGGCGGGATGGGGGGTCAGTCGAGGGTCGCGAGCAGCCCGGCCAGCAGACGGGCGCGCTCCGGCAGGCTGTCGATCACGATGTGCTCCTCCAGCGTATGCGCGCCGTCGCCCCGCACGCCGAGGCCGTCGAGCGTGGGGATGCCGAGCGCGCCGGTGAAATTGCCGTCCGAGCCGCCGCCCGACGCCTGCGCGGTGATGGCGAAGCCGAGCCCGGCGGCGAGGTCGCGCGCCGCCGCATAGAGCCGCTCGCCCCCCGGATTGCCGCGCTCCCACAGCGGGCGCACCGGGCCGGGGGTGACGGTGACGCGGCATCCCTCCCCCACCGCCCGCAGGCCGGCCATCGCCGCGTCCGCCTGCGCCAGGTCGGCGGCGGTGCGCGCCATCGTCAGCACCTCCGCCTCGCACAGCATGGCCACGCAGTTCGACCAGGCGCCGCCGCGCACGATGCCGACGCTGTAGGTCGGGCTGTCGCCGCTCATGCCCTCGATCGCCAGGATCTGCCGCGCCATCTCGCGGATCGCCGAGGCGCCGGCCGCGAGCTGCGCGCCGGCATGGCTCGGTCGGCCATGGGTCGCGATGCGGTAGCGGGCAATCGCATACCGGGCCACGACCACGCCGCCATCGGCCCGCGCGGGTTCGGGTACCAGGACATAGCGGTGCCGCGCCGCCTCCGCCTCGATCAGGTCGCGGGTGCTGGGGCTGCCCACTTCCTCGTCGCTGGTGAACAGGATCGTCACCGGCAGCGCGGTCGGCACGGCGGCGTCCTGCAGCGCGCGCAGCGCCGCGAGCATCAGCATGTTGCCGCCTTTCATGTCGAACAGGCCCGGGCCGTAGCAGCGGCCGCCGTCATGCCGCCATGCCAGCGTGCCGAGCGTGCCGACCGGATGCACCGTGTCCATGTGCCCCAGCAGCAGGATTCCGGGCGTGCCGGCCCGCGGATGCGGGATGCGGGCGCGCAGGCAGTCGCCGAAGCCCATGCGGCCGGGGATGCGCTCGACCGACGCGCCGAGCAGCGCGAGATCGCGGCCCGCCAGGTCCATCATCCGCCCGACCGCCGCGGTGTCCCAGGTCGGGCTCTCGCAGGCGACCCAGGGGCGCAGGGACTCGAGGATCGTGGCGGCGTCGAAACGCAGGGCGTCGAGGGTCATCGCGGGGCCTGTCCTGTCGCGCAGGACGCGGCAGGCACGGCGCGTGCCACGTCAGGCCGGCGACGCTAGACCGTCACCGGCCGCGCGTCAGCCCGCGTGGCCGCCGCCCTTCAGCAAGGTCACCGGCACATGCGCCGCGTGGATGACGCCCTGGGCCACCGAGCCGAGCATCGCCGCGCCGACCCGGCCACGGCCATGCGTGCCCATGACGATCTGATCGGCGTGCTCGGTCGCGGCCACGCCGGCGATCGTCTCCGCGAGCGGGCCGAACGCGCCCCTCGTGACGCAGGACACGCCGCCGGCATGACAGCGCGCCGCGGCGCGGGCGAGGATACGGTCGGACGCCGCCGCCGCCACCGCGCGCTCATCGCGCTCGCCCGCGTCGATGTCCGACAGGTCGAGCGTCCCGCGGTTCTGCACGTTCAGCAGCACCAGCGACCCCGACGTCGCCTGCGCAAGGCGCGTCGCGAACTCCACCGCGCGCAGCGACGCGGCGGACCCGTCCACGGCGACCAGCAGCTTCACGGCATGATCCCCTTGCGGTGTGCAGAAGCGCCGGCCGGACGCGGCGCCGCGTTCAGCCGGGCGGTCCGATCGTGACGCCGGTTTCCGGTTCGATCCAGACGATCTTGTCCACCACCCGCACCACGCCGGGCACGTTTTCCGCCAGCACCCGCAGCGCCTCGCGCTGGCGCTCGTCGACGATGACGCCGTCCAGCGTGGCGACCCCGCCGCTGACCGCGACGGTGACGCCGGAATGGCCGCTCCAGGGCGCGTCCGCCATCGCGCGGCGGATGTCGTCGGCGATCGCCGCGTCGGGGCGGACCACGATGGTGGAATCGTCCAGCAGCCGCGCCAGCGCCCGCACCAGATCGGCGCGGCTGACGATGCCGACCAGCACGCCATCCTCGACGACCGGCAGGCGCCGGATGCGCTTGCGCTCCATCAGCCGCACCGCCTCGCCGAGATCGGTGTCCGGCGTCGCGGTGATCACGTCGCTGGTCATGATCTCCTCCACCCGGCGCGCATGGGTGTGGACGTATTCGCGCGCCAGCTGGCCGGTGCCGATCAGGAACTCGAGCCAGCGCGGGCGGCGATAGCCGGTATCCAGCTCCGTCCGGCGCAGCAAGTCGGATTCCGTCAGGATGCCACGCAGGTGGCGCTGCCCATCCACCACCGGCACGCCGCTCACCCGGCGATCGATCATCACGCCCACCGCGCGGGCCACGCTGTCGGCGGGCTCCACGGTTGCGACCTCCGGGGTCATGACATCGGAAATCTTCACGGTATTCCTCCTCGTCCGGCCGCGTGCACGAAACACCGGGGCGACACGCGCCGCCTTGATCCCGCTCAATCGCGCGCCGCTCATCGGACGGCATCGAACGATCGGGTCATAGACGATTTTTGTGGCACGCCGATGCTGCATGTGCGATATTCGGGATGTCCGATGACCGCTGCGGGAGAGACCGGTGCCCGCTGCACCGGCGCCGACGGAGCAACCCCCCAGGAAACTCTCAGGCACCAGGGACCGCCGCGGAAGGACGATCTGGAGAGAGGCGCGACCGTGCGCCCGCCGAAGGGGACGCCCGATCAACGCCGCACGGCGTGACGGGCCAAGCTCTCAGGCACCGTGACAGATGGGGGCAGGAGACGGACGGCAACCGGTCTCGCTGCTCACCCTCGCCACGGAGACACGGGTCATGGACACCGTCATCGTCATCGGAGCCGGCATCACCGGCGTGACCACCGCCTATGCCCTGCTGCGCCGGGGCCATCGCGTCATCGTGCTCGACCGCCAGCGCTACGCGGCGATGGAGGCGTCCTATGCCAACGGCGGCCAGCTCTCGGCGAGCAACGCCGAGGTGTGGAACAGCTGGGGCACGCTGCTCAAGGGCGCGAAATGGATGCTGCGCCGCGACGCGCCGCTGCTCGTCAATCCCCGGCCGAGCCTGCACAAATACGGCTGGTTCGCCGAGTTCGCGGCGCAGATCCGCAACTACCGCACCCACACGATCGAGACGACGCGGCTCGCGATCGAGGCGCGCCGCCACCTGTTTGCCATCGCCGAGCAGGAGGGGATCGACTTCGACCATGTCCGGCGCGGCATCCTGCACATCTACCGCGACCGCGCCGGCTTCGCCGCGGCGACGCGCGTCAACGCGCTGCTGCGCGAAGGCGGCCTCGACCGCCGCGCGGTGACGCCGGAGGAGATGCGCGCGATCGAGCCGACGCTGCACGGCGCCTTTCACGGCGGCTTCTACACCCCGTCGGATTCCACCGGCGACATTCACAAGTTCACGCGCGGTCTCGCCGATGCCTGCATCCGGCGCGGTGCCCGCTTCATCTTCGACGCGGACGTGACGGCGCTGACGCATGCGCGCGGCGGCATCGGCGTCACGTGGCAGGCGGGCGGCGAGGGGCCGAACGTGCCGACCGCCGGCGCCGTCGTGGTCTGCGCGGGCGTCGCCAGCCGCCGCTTCGCCGCGATGCTCGGCGACCGCGTCAACGTCTATCCGGTGAAGGGCTATTCGATCACCGTGCATCTCGACGACGCGGCAAGCCGCGCGGCGGCGCCCATGGTGAGTCTGCTCGACGACGCGACGAAGATCGTGGCGAGCCGCCTCGGCCCCGACCGCTTCCGCGTCGCCGGCACGGCGGAGTTCAACGGCGAGGACCGCGACATCCGCGCCGCGCGCATCCGCCCGCTCGTCGCATGGACCGAGGCGCTGTTCCCCGGCGTTTCGACCGAGCGCGTGACGCCGTGGGCCGGGCTGCGCCCGATGACGCCGAGCCTGATGCCGCGCGTCGGCGC
>NZ_BANB01000509.1 GCF_000964365.1 Acidisphaera rubrifaciens HS-AP3
TCGTGCAGCAGGTGTTCTGGCGCACCTACTGGAAGGGCTGGCTCGAGTCCCGCCCGGTGGTGTGGGCGGCGTATCGGGCGGAGGTGCGGCAGGGGGTGAACCGGCTGGCGACCGAAGGCGGTCTGCGCCAGGCCTTCCACGCGGCGACGGAGGGGCGGACGGGCATCGCCTGCTTCGATGCCTGGGCGCGCGACCTCGTGGCGCATAACTGGCTGCATAACCACGCGCGCATGTGGTTCGCCTCCATCTGGTGCTTCACGCTGCGGCTGCCCTGGGCGCTGGGGGCGGATTTCTTCCTCCGTCACCTGCTGGACGGGGATGCCGCGAGCAACACGCTGTCCTGGCGCTGGGTCGCGGGGTTGCACACGCCGGGCAAGCACTATGTCGCCCGGGCGGAGAATATCCGCCGCCATACCGCGGGCCGGTTCGACCCGGCCGGCGAACTCGACGAATCGCCGGCGCCGCTGGAGGAGCATCCCTCGGTCGCCGCCGTGCCGGCCGCCTTGTCGTCGCCCGCGGCACCGCCGCGCGGACCGGTGGCGCTGCTGCTGCACGAGGATGACCTGCTCGGCGAGCGTCTGCCGCCGCCGGCGCCGGCGGTG
>NZ_BANB01000508.1 GCF_000964365.1 Acidisphaera rubrifaciens HS-AP3
GCGGCGGCCGAGTAGCAACCGGCCGCGCCGTCCCGCCGTTACGCGCGGCGGGACGGCAACGGAGGTCAGGATGGCGGCGGCGAGGGTGGCGCTGGTGAGCGGGGCGGCGCGCGGCATCGGCGCCGGCATCGCGGCACGGCTGGCCGATGACGGCTGGACGGTGTGGGGCGCCGATCTCGACCGACCGGCGTCGCCGCATCCGGGCGTGCGCTACGAGCAGGCGGACGTGAGCGACGAGGGCGCGGTGACGGCGCTGGCGGCCCGGCTGCGCGACGCGGCGGGGCGGCTCGACGGGCTGGTCTGCAATGCCGGCATCATGATCCGCAAGAAGTTGGCGGACCTGACGCTCGCGGAGTGGTCGCGCGTGCTGGCGACCAACCTGACGAGCACGTTCCTGCTGACGCGGGCGACGGCGGACCTGCTGGCGGCGGCGGGCGGCGCGATCGTGACCATCGCCTCCACCCGCGCCCGCATGTCCGAGCCCGATACCGAAAGCTATGCCGCGAGCAAGGGCGGCATGGTCGCGCTGACGCATGCGCTGGCGATCTCGTTCGGCCCGGCGGTGCGGGCCAACGCCATCCTGCCGGGCTGGATCGACGTGAGCGGCGAGGCGCTGCGGCCGGAGGACCACGCGCAGCATCCGGCGGGGCGGGTCGGCACGCCGGCCGACATCGCGGCGCTGGCGGCGTGGCTGCTCGGCCCGGAGAGCGGGTTCGTCACCGGCGCGGCGTTCGTCGCCGATGGCGGCATGACGCGGAAGATGATCTACGTCGACTGAGGGCGCGGGGTGGGCGGCGCGGGCGGGCTTCCGGCTCGCGCCTTCGTGTTGCGTCGCTGTAACCCCCATGCTATGCGCCCGCCGCCGGCTGTTGGGGCCGGTCAGCACATCCCGGCAGGCGTACGGCCCGAACGGCCCGTGGCGCCGCCCAAGCGATTGGAAACCAAGGCGTGGCCTCCGAAGGCACGACATTGTCCCAGGGCGGCGGGCTGGCTGACCGCTATGCCGCCGCACTCTATGCCTATGCCAGCGAACAGAACGCCCTGGACGCGGTCGTGTCGGAGATGGAGCGCCTCCATCGGATGATCGACGCCAGCGCGGATTTCCGCCGGCTGCTCGAAAGCCCCCTCATCGACATCGAACAATCGCGCCGCGCGGCCCTGGCCGTGCTGGAGGCGGAGGGCGTGGGCAAGATCGTCCGCGACTTCGTCGGCGTGATCGCCAACAACCGCCGGCTGCGCGCGCTGCCCGCCATCATCGGCGCATTCGCCGCCCTGGTGGCGCAGAAGCGCGGCGTCGTCACCGCCGAGGTGACGACCGCGCATCCGCTTACCGACGTGCAGCGCCAGAGCCTGCGCGCCCGGCTGATCGAGGCCGGCTACGGCAACGTGAACATGAACGAGCACGTCGATGCGACGCTGCTCGGCGGCCTCGTCGTGAAGATCGGCGCCCGCCTCTATGACACCAGTCTGAAATCCCGTCTGCAGCGCCTGCAGTACGCCATGAAGGGAGCCGCCTGATGGATATCCGCCCCGCTGAGATCTCGGAGATCCTCAAGCAGCAGATCGCCGCTTTCGATACCGAGACGAACGTCGCCGAGACCGGGCAGGTGCTTTCGGTCGGCGACGGCATCGCGCGCATCTACGGCCTGCAGAACGTCATGGCCGGCGAGATGGTGGAGTTCCCCGGCGCCGGCCTGCGCGGCATGGCGCTCAACCTCGAGACCGACAATGTCGGCGTCGTCATCTTCGGCGACGACCGGCAGGTGCGCGAGGGCGACACCGTCACCCGCACGGGCTCGATCGTGGACGTGCCGGTCGGCCCCGGCCTGCTCGGCCGCGTGGTGGACGGCCTCGGCAACCCGATCGACGGCAAGGGTCCGATCAACGCCGCCGAGCGCCGCCGCGTCGAGGTGAAGGCCCCCGGCATCATCCCGCGCAAGTCGGTGCACGAGCCGATGCAGACGGGCCTGAAGGCGATCGACGCGCTGATCCCGATCGGCCGCGGCCAGCGCGAGCTGGTGATCGGCGACCGCCAGACCGGCAAGACGGCGGTGATCATCGACACGATCATCAACCAGAAGGGCATCAACGCGGGCGGCGACGAGAGCCGCAAGCTGTACTGCATCTATGTCGCGATCGGCCAGAAGCGCTCCACCGTGGCACAGCTGGTGCGCACGCTGGAGGAGAACGGCGCGATGGAATACTCCATCGTCGTCGCCGCGACCGCGTCCGACCCGGCGCCGATGCAGTTCCTCGCGCCCTATACCGGCTGCACGATGGGCGAGTATTTCCGCGACAGCGGCCGGCATGCGGTGATCTTCTATGACGACCTGTCCAAGCAGGCCGTCGCCTATCGCCAGATGTCGCTGCTGCTGCGCCGTCCGCCGGGACGCGAGGCGTATCCGGGCGACGTGTTCTATCTGCACTCCCGCCTGCTGGAGCGCGCGGCGAAGATGTCGGACGCGATGGGCGCCGGCTCGCTGACGGCGCTGCCGGTGATCGAGACGCAGGCCGGTGACGTGTCGGCCTATATCCCGACCAACGTGATCTCGATCACCGACGGGCAGATCTTCCTCGAGACCGAGCTGTTCTTCCGCGGCATCCGCCCGGCGGTGAATGTCGGCATCTCCGTCTCGCGCGTCGGCTCGGCCGCGCAGATCAAGGCGATGAAGCAGGTCGCCGGCCGCATCAAGCTGGAGCTGGCGCAGTACCGCGAGATGGCGGCCTTCGCGCAGTTCGCCTCGGACCTCGATGCCTCGACGCAGCAGCTGCTGGCACGCGGCGCGCGGCTGACGGAGCTGCTGAAGCAGCCGCAGTTCCGCCCGGTGCCGGTCGAGGAGCAGGTGGTGGCGATCTTCGCCGGCACGCGCGGCTATCTCGACAAGATCGGGGTCAACCGCGTGAGCGCGTTCGAGAGCCAGTTCCTCGGCGAGCTGAAGACGCGCGAGCCGTCGATCCTGGAGGCGATCCGCACCGACCGCGAGATCAAGAAGGAGACCGAGACGAAGCTGGTCGCCTTCCTCGACGATTTCGCCAAGTCGTTCACCTAAGGGGCGGCAATGCCCAATCTGAAGGACCTTCGCGGGCGCATCACCAGCGTCAAGTCGACGCAGAAGATCACGTCGGCGATGAAGATGGTGGCGGCGTCGAAGCTGCGCCGCGCGCAGACCGCGGCCGAGGCGGCGCGCCCCTATGCCGAGCGGATGGAGTGCATGCTGCGCGCGCTCGCCGCGTCGGTGCGCAACAGCCCGACCGCGCCGCCGATGCTGATCGGCACCGGGCGCGACCAGACGCACCTGCTGATCGCGGTGACCGCCGACCGCGGCCTGGCGGGCGCGTTCAACGCCAGCATCGGCCGCGCGACCCGCAACCTCGCGCGGCGGTTGGAGAGCGAGGGCAAGACGGTCAAGCTGATGACCGTCGGCCGCAAGGGGCGCGACTATCTGCGCCGCGAGATGGCCAGCCGCATCGTCGGCGAGGTCAGCTATGCCGGGCGCAAGAGCATCGCCTTTGCCGACGCCGACGACATCGGCCGGCAGGTCGCGGAGATGCTGACCCGTGGCGAGGTGGACGTCGTCACCATCGTCTATAACCGCTTCCAGTCGGTGATCTCGCAGGTCGTGACGGAGCAGCAGCTGATCCCGCTGCCGCTGCCGGCCAACGAGAACGAGGAGCCGTCCGCCGGCCCGCGCGCGTTGTACGAGTTCGAGCCGGACGAGGAGACGATCCTTGCCCGCCTGCTGCCGCAGAACCTGTCGGTGCAGATCTATCGCGCGCTGCTGGAGAGTGCGGCCGGCGAGCACGGCGCGCGGATGACGGCGATGGACAACGCGACGCGCAACGCGGGCGACATGATCAAGCGCCTGACGCTGAACTACAACCGCGCGCGTCAGGCGAACATCACCAAAGAGCTGATCGAGATTATCTCCGGCGCCGAAGCCGTCTGAGGGGACCAAGCCAATGGCAAACAACAATGTCGGCCGCGTGACGCAGGTGCTGGGCGCCGTCGTGGACGTGCAGTTCGAGGGCGAGCTGCCGTTTATGCAGAACGCGCTGACGACCAAGATCGACGACCGCATGCTGGTGCTCGAAGTGGCGCAGGAGCTGGGCGAGCGGACGGTCCGCACGATCGCCATGGACAGCACCGACGGCATGGTACGCGGCCAGGAAGTGACCGACACCGGCGCGCCGATCCAGATGCCGGTCGGGCCGAAGACGCTGGGCCGCATCCTCAATGTCATCGGCGAGCCGATCGACGAGCGCGGCCCGATCGGCAACACCGCGACCTATCCGATCCACCGCGAGGCGCCGAGCTTCGAGGATCAGGCGACAAGCGCGGAAATCCTCGTCACCGGCATCAAGGTGGTCGATCTCCTCGCCCCGTACGTGAAGGGCGGCAAGATCGGCCTGTTCGGCGGCGCCGGCGTCGGCAAGACGGTGCTGATCCAGGAGCTGATCAACAACATCGCCAAGGCGCATGGCGGCGTGTCGGTGTTCGCGGGCGTCGGCGAGCGCACGCGCGAGGGCAACGACCTGTATCACGAGATGGTCGATGCCGGCGTCATCAAGCTCGGCGAAGGCACGACCGAGGGCAGCAAGGTGGCGCTGGTCTATGGCCAGATGAACGAGCCGCCGGGTGCGCGCGCGCGCGTCGCCCTGTCGGGCCTGACCGTCGCCGAATACTTCCGCGACGAGGAAGGCCAGGACGTGCTGTTCTTCGTCGACAACATCTTCCGCTTCACGCAGGCGGGCGCCGAGGTGTCGGCGCTGCTGGGCCGCATCCCCTCGGCGGTGGGCTATCAGCCGACGCTGGCGACCGACATGGGCGCGCTGCAGGAGCGGATCACGTCCACCAAGAAGGGCTCGATCACCTCGGTGCAGGCGATCTACGTGCCCGCCGACGACCTGACGGACCCGGCGCCGGCCACGTCCTTCGCCCATCTTGACGCGACCACCACGCTGTCGCGCCAGATCGCCGAGCTGGGCATCTATCCGGCGGTCGATCCGCTCGACTCCACGTCGCGCGCGCTCGACCCGCGCATCGTCGGCGAGGAGCATTATCAGGTCGCCCGCGAGGTGCAGCGCATCCTGCAGACCTACAAGAGCCTGCAGGACATCATCGCGATCCTGGGCATGGACGAGCTGTCCGAGGACGACAAGCTCGTCGTCGCCCGCGCCCGCAAGATCCAGCGCTTCCTGTCGCAGCCGTTCCACGTGGCCGAGGTGTTCACCGGCTTCCCCGGCGTGCTGATCCCGGTCGCCGACACGATCCGCAGCTTCAAGGCGATCTGCGCCGGCGAATACGACCACCTGCCGGAGGCGGCGTTCTACATGGTCGGCACGATCGAGGACGCGGTCGCCAAGGCCGAGACCCTGAAGCAGGCGGCCTGATCCGCCATGCCGATCGACCTCGAAATCGTCAGCCCGGAGCGGCTGCTGCTCTCGCGCCCCGTCGATCTCGTGGTGATCCCGGCGTCCGAGGGCGATATCGGCGTGCTGCCGCAGCACGGCCCGATGATCGTCACGCTGCGCGGCGGCACGATCCGGGTCTATGACGGCCGGACCGTGACGGACGAGCTGTTCGTCGCCGGCGGCTTCGCCGAGATCACGCCGGAACGCTGCACCGTCCTCGCCAACGAGGTGGTGCCGCTCGCCGAGGTGTCGCGGACCGAGGCGGAGCGTCGTCTGGCCGCGGCCGAGGCGGCCTTCGCCGCCGCCGACAAGGCCGACCTGCCGGCGCAGGAAGCCGCGCTGGAGGCGCAGCAATCGGCGCGGGCGATGCAGCAGGCGGCCGGCGCCGCCTGATCGCGCCCCGGCCGCCCAGCCGCATGGCCGCCGGTGCCGGTCCGGCATGCGGGCCTTTCGGCGCCGGGCAACCGGTGGCATGACTGCCCGTTCGTGACGCGAGCCGCCGGACGTGGTGGCGGCGCCGAGCGTGGGGGTAAGCCTGAGCGATGAAGCATTGGCGTTTGCAGGACGTCGCCTGGGACCGGTTCGACCCGGCGCGCGTCGATCCCGAGGTGGTCCCGCTGGTCAAGGCGGCCGCGATGGTCGAGCGCAACGGCACCGACTACGCGACCTATCTGCGCCGGGTGTTCCACGACGATCCCGATTTCTCCGCCGCCGCCGACAACTGGGCGGTCGAGGAAGTCCAGCACGGCGACGCGCTGGGCCGCTGGGCCGGGCTCGCGGACCCCGGCTGGGATTACGAGGGCTGCTTTGCCCGCTACCGCGACGGCTACCGCATCAACCTGGAGGCCGACAGCTCCATCCGCGGCAGCCGCACGGGCGAGCTGATCGCCCGCTGCATGGTCGAGACCGGTACCTCGTCCTATTATACGGCGCTGGCGGAGGCGTCGTCGGAGCCGGTGCTGATCCAGGTCTGCCGGCTGATCGCCGCCGACGAATACCGGCATTTCAAGCTGTTCTATGACCACATGCGCCGCTACCTGGCGCGCGAGCGGATCAGCTTCGTCCAGCGGCTGCGCATCGCCGCCGGCCGGGTGGGCGAGTCCGAGGACGACGAGCTGGCCTTTGCCTTCCATTGCAGCAACGAGCCCGAGGGCGTGGCCTATGCCCATGAGCGCTGCATCGCCGGCTATATGGCGCGGGCGATGGCGTTCTATCGCTTCGGCCATATCGAGCGGGCGATGGGCATGACCTTCAAGGCGGTCGGGCTGAAGCCGCGCGGCCGGCTGTCGGACGTCTCGGCGCAGCTGTTCTGGCGGCTGCTGCAGCGGCGGCAGAAGCGTTTTGCCGAGACCTATGCCGCGCTGCGGCCGGCCAACACGCCCCCCGACCGGCTGGCCGCCTGACCCGCCACCGTCCAAATCAGGTGCGCGGATACCTGCCGCGTGCGGCCGGCATTTGACGAATCAGGCATAACGGGGGCTTTGTCCGGCCCCATGGACGACGCACCGCCGGAGCTGCTCGATCTGCCCTCGGGGCAGGCCCTGGTTTCCTGGCGGCGATCCTCCCGGGCACGCCGGGTCAGCCTGCGCATCGATCCGCGCTTCGGCGCCGTGGTGGTGACCCTGCCCCCGCGCGCGAGCCGCGGCGCCGGCATGGCGCTGCTGGTCGATCATGCGGGCTGGGTCTCCGACCGGCTGGCGGCGCTGCCGGACGCGCTGCCCTTCGTCGATGGCGCGCTGGTGCCGATCCGCGACATCCCCCACCGCATCGTCCACCGCCCCGGCGCGCGCGGCGGCGCCTGGATCGAGGGGCAGGAGATCCATGTCGCGGGCGAGGCGGCGTTCGTCTCCCGCCGGGTGCACGACCTGTTGCGCGTCCTCGCCCGCCGGCAGCTCGGCGAGCATGTCGCGCGCAAGGCGGCGCTGCTGGGCTGCGAGGTCGCGCGGCTCACGGTGCGCGACACGTCCAGCCGCTGGGGCTCCTGCGCGCCGAACGGCGGGCTGAGTTTCTCGTGGCGGCTCGTGATGGCGCCCGACGCGGTCCAGGACTATGTCGCGGCGCACGAGGTCGCGCATCTGCGCCACATGAACCACGGAAGCCGCTTCTGGGCGCTGGTGGACCGGCTGACGCCGAACGCGGAGACGGCCAAGGACTGGCTGCACGAACACGGCGCCCGGCTGCTGCGCGTGGGGTGACGCGCGACCTGCCGACCCGGGACACGCCTGCCGCGACCTTCGCCTGTGCTTTCGCGGCGGCGGTCCTGGTTTATTTCCACGCCCTCAGCCACTTCCCGCTGCATATCGATACCGAGACGCAGGTGGTGATCGGCTCGATCGGCCAGACGATCGCGCTGGGCCGCTGGGGTATCGCGCTGCTGCATGCGACGGTCCTGCCGGAGCCGGCGGTGGCCTATTTCACCCCGCTGCTGAGCCTTGCCCTTCTGGCGGCGGCGGCGGTCGCGGCCGAGACGCCGTTTGCCTTCCCGCCGGAGCAGCGGTGGCTGTTCGTCGCCGTCTTCGCCGGGTTTCCCCAATTCGCCTACCAGCTGGAGTTCGCCAACCAGAGCGTCAGTCTCGCGCTCGGTCTGTTCTGCACCACGGCGGGCGGGGCGCTGTGGCTGCGCGGGGGCGCCAGCCGTCGTGTTGCGGCCGTCGCGCTGTGCGCCTTCGGCGTGGGGTTCTACCAGTCGCTGTTGTTCGTGATGCCGACGCTGTGGGCGGCGGCGGCGCTGCACGCGGTGCGCAGTCGCGGCGCGTCGACTGCGGACGTGGCGCGCAGCGGGATGGGGGCATTTGCCCTGACGCTGGCGGCGGCGGTGATCTCGGTCGCCATCGCGCGCGCCGTGCAGTGGTGGTGCGGCGTGCCGAACGCCGGCGGCTACCTGTCGCAGATGGTCGGCTGGCACCGGGACGGTCTGGCGGCGACGCTGTGGGCGGAGTCGTCGGACCTGGGCGCCTATGTCGCGGGCGGCCGTTTCTACGGCAACAGCCTCTATGCGCTCGCGCCGGCGGCGGCGGTCGTGGTCGCCCTGTCGCCCTGCGGACCGCCGGTGACGCTTGCCCGGCGGGTCGCGGGCGTCGCCCTTGGCATCGTCACGGTCGCGCTGCCCTTCGCGCTGATCGTGCTGCTGGGCGCGCCCCCGCCGCCGCGCACCTATCTGGCCGAGCCGGTCGCGGTCGCCGCGCTGGTGACGATGGCGCTGGGGCTGCTGCCCGGCGGGACGGCGGCGCGCGGGCGGATGGCGGCGGGCGTGGGCGCGGTCGTGCTGCTGGTCGCGTGCTTTCACGTCAGCCGGCTGTTCTATGCCGACAGCGCTGCCTTGTCGGCGGACCTGCTGCTCGGCAACCGCGTGGTCGAAACGATCTACCGGACCGATCCGGGCTTCGACGCCGCGCGCGTGCCGGTCTGGTTCGCGGGCGCGCCCGCCATCCACAATGTGTGGCGGGGGGCGGATTATGACGTGTTCGGCGCGTCGTTCTTCACCTGGGACGGCGGCAATCCGATGCGGATCGGCGCCTTTCTGAAGGTGGCGGGCATCGCCGACCTGCGGCTTGCCTCGCCGGCGGATATCGCGCGCATACGCCCCGCCGTGGCCAGCCTGCCGGTCTGGCCGGACCCGCGCGCGGTGTGCCTGATCGACGGCGTGTTGGTGGTGCGGCTCGGCCGGTAGCTACTCCCCCGCCGCGATGTCGTGGAACAGGCGGGCCGGCAGGCCGCCGCCCATGACGCCGCGCATCGGGTGGTCGTCGTCGTTGCCCATCCAGACGGCGATGATCAGGCCGCTCTCGCCGCCGACGAACCAGGCGTCGCGGCTGTCCTGCGTCGTGCCGGTCTTGCCGCCGACCAGGCGGCCGGGGATTGCGGCGGCGCGGCCGCTGCCGCGGGCGACGACGGCGTCCAGCATCGCGGCCATGTCGCGCGCCTGCGCCGAGTCGATCACGCGCGCGGGCGGCGGATGGGCGACGGGGACGTCGGCCGCAGGGCCGGCGCGGCCGGCGAGGCGGAGTTGCGCGATCCCGTACGGCGTCACCCGCATCCCGCCGTTGAAGAACGGCGCATAGGCGGCGGCGAGTTCCAGCACGCCCACCTCGCCGGTGCCGAGGGCGAGGGAGGCATTCGCCGGCAGCCGGCTGGTGATGCCGAGGCGGGCGGCGGTCGCGATCACCGCCCGCGCCCCGCCATGCGCCAGCAGCAGGCGGACGGAGACGGTGTTGAGCGACTGCGCCAGCGCGTCCTCCAGGCTGACGGGCCCGAGGAAGCGGTGCTCGAAATTGACCGGGCTCCAGGCGCCGATGCGGATCGGGGCGTCCTCCACCTGATCCCGCGGCGTCATGCCGTCCTCGATCGCGGTCAGCCAGACGAAGGGCTTGAACGCCGATCCCGGCTGTCGCCGGGCCATCACCGCGCGGTTGTAGGGGCTGCCCGCGTAGTCGCGCCCGCCGACCATGGCGCGCACCGCGCCGGTCGCCGCGTCCAGCACGATGACCGCGCCCTGGCCCACGTCCGCCGCCCGGCCCGGCCCGTCGAGCAGG
>NZ_BANB01000507.1 GCF_000964365.1 Acidisphaera rubrifaciens HS-AP3
GCCGGCCGCATCGTCGCGGGCCGGGTCCGCCTCCTCCGCCGGCAGGGCGGCGGCGGGCCGGGCGGCCATGCGGTCGGCGAGTTCGTCGACGAAGGCGGCGGCGCCGCTGAACGCGAACTTCGTGCGCGAGCTGAAATCCGCGAGGAAGCGCACCAGCGCGTCGTCGGGGGCGGCGGACCAGACCAGCACCTCCATCGTGCGCTTCTCCGACAGGCGGCGGCTTTTGGCGATGCGCAGCAGCAGCCGGCCGAGCCAGTCGGAGAAGCGGCAGCCGATCAGCAGCAGATGGTTGGTCTTCAGCTCGTCGAGCAGCAGGTTCGGCCGGCGCGCGGGACTTTGCAGGCCCTGGAGGAACTCCAGCGTGTCCTCCTCCGTCAGCGCGCAGGAGGGCGTGGGCGAGAGGCGGCCGAGCAGGTGATAGACCACGGGCGCGCGCAGCTCCGCCTTCGGCGCCGGCAGGTCCTGTCCGTCGTTGATCGAGAACGCCAGTTCCTGCGTCCGCCGTTCGCCGCCGTGGCGCACGGCGTCCAGGGCGCGCGCCATGAAGGGGTCGAAGGTAAGGCTAACGAACAGGCGGAACTGGCGGATCGCGGCGAGGCGCAGCAGCGGCGCGGGGATCGGCAGGTCGGCCTCGCGGAGGATGGTGTTGAGGCGCTGATCGACCTCCTCGCGCGCGCCGCCGTGGTGGCGAACATATTGCACGATGACGTCGCTGATGCCCGGCGCGGGTCCCGGCAGGCGCTGCGGGTCGATGCGCAGCCGCGCGGCGAGGCGCGAGGCGAGGAAGGTGTCGAGCGCGACCGGGCGTCCGTCGATGTCGAAGCGCAGCAGCTCGTCGCCGAGGATGGGGACCACCTGGCCGAGTTCGACGTATTCGATCAGGTCTTCCCAGGCGAGGCGCTGGTGGAGATCGCTCATGGTCACTTTCTGCCCGCCCGGCACAGCACGCGCCCGCCGGCACGGCGGCAGGCGCGACCCTAGCATGCCAGCGGCGCACATGAAGGTGCCGGCGATGACGGCGGCGCTTGACCGGTTCACGGCGCGCGCGGCACGCTGGATAATTAATCCGTACCAAGCCCCTGCCATGGAGGCGGGATGCCGACAAGCGCCGACGAGGTCCGCGCGGCCCTGCAGGAACTGGCCGCCCCGTCGCGCGTGTATGCCGCCGGAGACGTTGCCGCGACGCAACATATGCTCGCCGCCGCCGAGGCCGCAACCGTCGATCTCGATTTGCCGCCGTACCGTTTTGATCCAGACATGACTCCGGAGGCGGCGGGGGCGGCGATCGCCGAGGGATTTGCCCGCATCGCCGCCGCGGACGCGCCGTGCCTGCCGGCGCTGCTGGCGGCCGTCTGCGACCGCGCCGGCTGTCCGCCCGGAGCGCC
>NZ_BANB01000506.1 GCF_000964365.1 Acidisphaera rubrifaciens HS-AP3
CGCTTCGGCCATGACGTCCGCGGCCTGTCGCGCATCGTCGCGGTGGCACGCGAGAGCAACCACGCCTCGCGCGTCGTGCTCGGCGGCATCGGCATGACGGTGTGCGAGCGGTTCGAGCGCGACGGCTATGCGATGCTCACGTATGAGAGCTGGTCGGAGCCGCCGGCGCCTCCGTCAGCAGACGGCGGAAATCCGCCAGCCGCAGCGGCTTGCTGACCACCTGCACGCCCGCCGGCACCTCCGCCGCCCGGTTGGTGAAGCCGGTCATCAGCACGATGCGCTGCCGCGGCCAGCGCATCCGTATCTCCTGCGCGAAATCGATCCCGCTGTCGCCCGGCATCACGATGTCGGCGAGCACGAGGTCATAGGTCCGCCCGGCCTCCAGCAACTGCCGCGCCTCTGCCACGCGGGCGGCGGTGTCGACTTCGCACGCCTCCGCGCGCAGCAGCGCCGCGGTGACGGCGGCGACTTCCTCGTTGTCCTCGACCACCAGCACGCGCCGCCCCTCCGTCACGGACGGCAACTCGGCGGCGGCCGGCGCCGCCGGCTCCGGCTCCGGCTCCGCCCAGGCCGCGGCACGGGGCAGCAGCATGGTGACGACGGTGCCCCGGCCGGGCGTGCTGTCGATCGTCGCGAGGCCGCCGGACTGCCGCGCGAAACCGTATACCTGGCTGAGACCGAGCCCGGTGCCGACCCCGACCTCCTTGGTGGTGAAGAACGGCTCGAAGGCGCGGTCGAGCACGTTCCGGGGCATGCCGGTGCCGGTGTCGGCGACGCTGAGGGCGACGTGGTCGCCCGCGAGGCCGCCGCCGCCGAAGCGCGGCAGGTGTGCGGCCGGAACGTTCAGCGCGCGCACCGTCAGCCGGCCGCCGCGCGGCATCGCGTCGCGGGCGTTGATGGCGAGGTTGAGCAGCGCGATCTCGAGTTCGCCCGGATCGGCCCGGATCGGCCAGATGCCGGCCGCCAGCCGCGTCTCCGCCTGGATGTCGGTGCCGAGCGCCGGCTGGACCATCTCGATCACCCGCGGCACCGTCTCGGCTAGGTCGATCAGGCGGGGCGCGGCCGGGCGGCTGCGGCTGAAGGCGAGGAACTGCCGCGTCAGGCGCTCCCCCCGCTGGGCGGCGGCGATCACCCCCTCCAGCAGGCGCCGGGCCCTGTCGGGCGGGCGGTTCATCGCAAGCTCGGCATTGCCCATGATGACGGCGAGCAGGTTGTTGAAGTCGTGCGCGATGCCGCCGGTCAGCTTGCCCAGCGCCTCCATCTTGCGGGCCTCGCGCGCCACCCGCTCCGCCGCCTCCCGCCGCTCGACCTCGCGCAACGCCCGCGCCGCGGCGGCCTCGGCCGCCTGCGTCCGCCGCAGCGCGAGC
>NZ_BANB01000505.1 GCF_000964365.1 Acidisphaera rubrifaciens HS-AP3
GGGCCGCCGCGTTCGAGCGTGTCCACGGCCCGCGCGCTGCCGGCCTCCGGTACCGCGCCGCGCTCACGGAACTGCGCCGGCCGGCCGGCACCGGCTCGCCGATCCGGCGCATCGCTGAGGTCGCGGCGCAGCCGATGCCGTGATCGCCGCTCGCCGTCCCGCCGCCGCGATGTTAAGCCGCCGGGAAGCCGAAACGCGGGGAACCCGGTGATCACGCTCTGGCATTGCATGAATGCCCGCTCCTTCCGCCCTTTGTGGGCGCTGGAGGAGATGGGACTGCGCTATGAACTCCGTCTGCTGCCGTTTCCGCCGCGCGTGGAGGCGCCGGCGTTTCTCGAACGCAATCCGCTCGGCACGATTCCGCTGCTTGAGGACGGCGACGCGCGGATGACGGAGTCGGCGGCCTGCTGCCAGTACCTCGCCGACCGTTACGGCCCGACGCCGCTCGCCGTCCGCCCCGAGGAGCCGGACTTCGCCGCCTATCTCAACGGTCTGCATTACGGGGAGGCGACGCTGACCTTCCCGCAGACATTGGTGCTCCGTTATGCGCGCTTCGAGCCTGCCGAGCGGCAGATCCCTCAGGTGGCCGAGGACTATGCCCGCTGGTTCTTCGCCCGGCTGCGGGCTCTGACCGCGCGGCTGGACGACGGGCGGGAATGGTACTGCGGCCGCTTCACCATGGCGGATATCTCCGTCGGCTACGCGCTGATGCTTGCCGTGCAGATCGGCATGCAGGACCGGTTCAACCCGACGATCGCCGCCTACCTCGACCGGCTGCGGGCCCGCGACGGCTGGCGACGCGCCGACGCGGCCCAGAATTCGGCGGCGGCCTCCGCCGCCGACCCGTTCGCATAGGCCGCGCCGCCGGGCGTCAGCCGATCTCGACCACCGTTCGCCCGCGGATGCGCCCGTCCACGATTGTGCGCGCCGCCTCGATCGCGCCGGGGAGATCGACAGTGGTCGTCATCGCCGCCAGTGCGGCGCGGTCCAGGCCGCCCGCGATGCGCGCCCATGCGGCCTCGCGAAGCGGCAACGGGGCCATGACGCTGTCCACGCCCAGCAGGGACACGCCGCGCAGGATGAACGGCGCGACCGTCGCCGGCAGGTCCATCCCCTGCGCCAGCCCGCATGCCGCGACGGCACCGCCGTAGCGCGTGCCCGCGAGCACGTTGGCAAGGGTGTGCGAGCCGACGCTGTCGATCGCCGCCGCCCAGCGCTCCCGCCCCAGGGGCTTGCCGGGCGCGGACAGGCTGGCCCGGTCGACCACCTCGTCGGCACCGAGACCTCGCAGATAGTCCGCTTCCTCCGGCCGGCCGGTGGAGGCGATCACGGTCCAGCCGGCGGCCTTCAGAAGCGCGATCGCGACCGATCCGACGCCGCCGGCCGCGC
>NZ_BANB01000504.1 GCF_000964365.1 Acidisphaera rubrifaciens HS-AP3
GCGGAGGCGGCGTCGGGGCGCACGCTCAACCCGCTGATGGCGCTCGGGCCGGCCGCGCGCGTGGCGCTGCGCCGTCGCCTCGCCGATCTGCTCGACGAGGACAGCGAGGACGCGGCGACGGTCGAGAAGCTGGTGCATCTCGCCGATGACTGCGCCCTGCACATGCCGGCCGTGGTCGGCGACTACACCGATTTCTTCGCCGGCATCCACCATGCCCGCAACGCCGGGCGGCAGTTCCGGCCGGACACGCCGCTGCTGCCCAACTACAAGTATCTGCCGGTCGGCTATCACGGCCGCGCCTCCTCGCTGCGCGTCTCGGGCACCGAAGTCCGGCGTCCGCGCGGTCAGCGCCGCCCCGCGCGACAGGAGACGCCGGATTTCGGCCCGTCGCGCAATCTCGACTACGAGCTGGAACTCGGCATCTGGATCGGGCCGGGCAACGCGCTGGGCACGCCGATCCCGCTGGCCGAGGCCCATACGCACATCGCCGGCTACTGCCTGCTCAACGACTGGTCGGCGCGCGACATCCAGGGGTGGGAGGCGCAGCCGCTCGGCCCGTTCCTCGCCAAGAACTTCGCCACCACGATCTCGCCCTGGATCGTGACGCCGGAGGCGCTCGCCCCGTTCCGCATCCCGCCGATGCCGCGCGAGGACGGCGATCCGCCGCTGATGGCCTATCTGGACGATCCCGGCGACCAGGCGCACGGCGCGTTCGACATCACGATCGAGGCGCTGCTGCTGACCGCCCGCATGCGCGACGAGGGCACCGCCCCGGCGACGCTCACGCACACCAACGCGATGCACCTGTATTGGACGGCGGCGCAGATGGTCGCGCACCACACGGTGGGCGGCTGCAATCTCCAACCCGGCGACCTGTTCGG
>NZ_BANB01000503.1 GCF_000964365.1 Acidisphaera rubrifaciens HS-AP3
CGGCGGCCCAGGGCGTGCCGACCACGCAGCCCGGCATGGGCGGCAGCCTGATCCCGGGCCTGCCGCCCGGCACCGGCGCGATGATGCCGCCCGGCTTCGCCGGCGGCTTCCCCGGCGGCCCGGCGGGCACCGTCCCCGGCGGCGTCATGAGCCACCCGATGCGGTAAGGACCGCGTCCCCGCCTCGTCCGGACGGCAACCGATGGTGCGTTGCACAATTTGAGACGCCCCACCGTGCATTTTCCGATGGATCGCATACCGTATTCGGGTGATCCTGGCGTCGACAGGTAAACGTCTGCCCACAGAGCGGGCAAATATGCCCGGTTGTGCCGCCTCCGCCCCCATCAGCGCATGTCGCTGCCCGAAAATCTTCCCTATTGCCCCTGGAGAGGCTCCAATGCCGGATTTGTTTAGCCCGTTCACGCTCAAGGACATCACGCTGCGCAACCGCATCGTGATGTCGCCGATGACGATGTACAACTCGGTGGACGGGAAGCTTGACGACTATCACGTCAGCTATCTCGGCGCCCGCGCGGCCGGCGGCTTCGCCCTGGTGTTCGGCGAGCAGATGGCGATAACGCCGGACGGGCGCACCACCACGTCGTGCGCCGGCCTATGGAGCGACGACCAGATCGAGGGCCACGCCCGCATCTGTGCCATCGTCAAGCGCATGGGCGCGGTCCCTGCGATCCAGCTCGGCCACACCGGGCGGAAAGGCAGCGAGGTGCCGCCGCACAAGGCCACCAACGCCGAGGGCACCTGGAAGCAGCTGCCGCCCGACGATTTGGACGGCTGGACCTGCGTCGCGCCGTCCGCCGTCCCCTACGGCGGCGGCGGCCACATCTACCCGGTCCACGAATTGAGCGTGGACGAGATCAAGGGGCTCCACCGCGCCTATGCGGATGCGGCGCGGCGCGCGCTCGACGCCGGCTATGAGTGGCTGGAGATGCACTATGCACACGGCTATCTCGGCGCCAGCTTCTTCTCCCCGCTCGCTAACAGGCGCACCGACGCCTATGGCGGCAGCGTCGAGAACCGGATGCGCTTTCATCTGGAAGCACTCGACGCGGTGCGCGAGGTATGGCCGGAGAAATACCCGCTCACCATGCGCCTCGGCTGCGACGACCTGCATCCCGACGGCACCCAGTTCGAGGACTCCCTCCTCGCCGTGCGGGCGATGAAGGACCATGGGCTCGACCTTGCCGACCTGTCGCTCGGCTTCAACACCGACGAGATGACCAACCCGCCCTTCGGCGAGGTCGGTTTCATGGTGGGCCGCGCCAACCGCGTGCGCCGCGAGGTCGGCATCCCGGTCGCCGCGAGCTGGAATCTCGGCGTGCCGCAGAATGCCGACCGGGTGATCCGCGAGGAGCTGATCGACCTCGTCTTTCTCGGCCGCCCCGCCTTGTCCAACCCGCACTGGCCGATCTGGGCAGCGATGGAGCTGGGCCACAACGACCCGTTCCACCTGGTGCAGGACGACTGGGCATGGTGGCTGCGCAACTTCCGCGGCCACGCCCCGAGCATCGGCTGGCCGACCGCCGCCGCCGAAGTCGCGGCGCACGAGCGCCCGGCACCGCAGCGCAGGGTCGCCTGATCCACTGGCCGGGCCCGGCTCAAGCAGGAATGAGCCCGGTGGCGCGATAGCTATCGATGATCTCGTCGAAGACGGACACATCGGCCCGGCTTCTCGCCATCAACTGAGCGCCGCCTATTGCGGCGAAGATGGCGCGCGCCCGCCGCTCGACCTGTTCGGGGTCGGCGTCCACGCCTGACGCGGCCAGGGCCCGTGTCAGCCACGCCACGTGGGCGTCGGCAAAGGCCTTAACTTCCGCCTTCACTGTGTCGGGCAGGTCGTCGTACTCGGCGGCCATGAAGCCGCACAAGCACATCCTGTTCCCTCTCTCGAGCGCCTTACGGAACACGCCGGGATAGGCCCGCAGGCAGGCCGCGGGCTTACCTTTCTCTATCCACAGCCTCTCCAGCCCTTCCGCGGAATCTTCCCGGTAACGCTTCGCCACCGCCGCGCCGAGATCGGCCTTGGTCGGGAAATGATAATGGATGCTGGCGCTCTTGATGCCGATGTCGGCCGCCAGGTCGCGAAAATTCAGACCGTCATAGCCGTGGGCCTGCGCCCGGGCTCGGGCCACCGCCAAGATTGCCTCTCGCGTATCCGTCATTGCGATGCCCAGAAACCGTTTCCGACCAAGTGATAGATAGGCGTTGACGCCCTGCCAGGCAATGCTCTAGTGGACTATCAAGTGACAGGTAGAGGTGCGCCGGGCGGTTCCTTCCAGGCGCTGCGCCTCATTCTCGGGGGCTTGGGCCATGCACTACGCGGATGCGACGGAGTTGGCTGCTTTGATCCGATCGAAACAACTCTCGCCCGTCGAAGTGGTCAAAATCCACCTTGATCGGATCGAGGCCGTCAATCCGCAGCTGAATGCGATGGTTGTTGTCGTCGCGGAGCAGGCACTGCAGGCCGCGAAGAGCGCCGAGACGGCGATCATCCGCGGAAACGACCTCGGCCCCCTGCACGGGGTGCCGTTCACGGCTAAGGACGCGCTCGATACCGCCGGCGTGCTGACGCAGCGTGGCTCGCTCATCTTCAAGGGCCGCACACCGGATGCCGATGCGACCAGCGTGGCGCGCTTCAAGAAGGCTGGCGCTATCCTCATCTCGAAGACGAACCTGCCCGAATTCTCCTATGCGACCGAGACGGACAACCGCCTGACGGGCCGGACCAACAATCCCTGGAACCTTGACCGTACTCCGGGCGGATCAAGCGGCGGGGAAGCCGCGGCGATCGCTGCGGGCATGTCGCCGATCGGAATCGGAAGCGATGTCGCCATCTCGGTGCGGGGACCCGCGGCCCACACCGGGATCGTCGCCCTCAAGGCCACGCACGGACGCATCCCGACGACGGGGCATTGGCCGCAAGTCCCTCGGCGCTACTGGCACGTCGGTCCCATGGCGAGAAGCGTGCGCGATATCGCGCTGACCTATTCCATTCTTGCCGGGCCGGATGGGACCGATGGGTATGCGACAAGCCCGCTCAGCCTTGATGCGGGCCTTGGACCGCAGCCCGGTCGTCCGCTCCGTGTTGGATGGTTGGTGCGACCAGGGTTCGGTCCGATTTCGGCCGACGTCGCCGCGACGGTTGAGGCTGCGGCCCGGGCGCTGGCCGGTTTGGGTTGTATCGTCGAACCCGTGCGCGTGCCTGCGCTCGAGGAAATCAATGGTCTGGAGATCTATTCCAGACTCCACGTTCTGGAGACAAAGCCCTACTTCGCACGCTGCACAAACGGCCGCGAGCCAGAGCTCTTCAAGATCATTGCGGGCATCCTTCGAATGCCGGACACGGCCGCGAGCGACTATGTCGCCGCGGAGCAGGCAACGGAACGGCTCAAGGATGGCTTTGCCGACTACTTTCGGAAATACGATGCGTTTCTTTGCCCCGTGACCCCAATTTCGGCGCCGCCCCACCATGCTTCCGAATACGTGATAGACGGGGAGAGGGTAACCCCGCGGCATATCCTCCGCGCGACCGTTCCATTCAACCTCACAGGAATGCCCGCGCTGTCGATACGATTCGGCACGAGTGGCGATGGACTGCCGATTGCGGTTCAACTGGTTTCGCGGTGGTTTGCGGAGTCGACGGTCCTGCACCTGGCGTCGCTGCTCGAATCAGTCAGCGAAGTCCGAGATCTTCATCCACCGCTCTAGGGGCCGGGCTGGCGGCCGGGCGGCGACGCCCGGCCCGTCCGTCGTGCCCGCTACGCGGCCCGTATCGTCACCGGCAGGCTGCGCAGGCCGCGCAGGGTGTTGTTGTAGCGCCGCGTCGTCGGGCCGGTGATCTCGATCGACGCGACGCGACGCGCCAGCGACGCCAGCACGCATTCGCCCTCCAGCCGCGCCAGCGCCATGCCGACGCACAGATGGATGCCGAAGCCGTAGCCGACATGGCCGGCGGACGGGCGGGTGATGTCGTAGTCATCGGGACGCTCCCACCGGCGCGGGTCGCGGTTGGCGGCGCCGAGGAACATCAGCACCTTCTCGCCCTCGCCTACCGCGACGCCGCCGATATCGGTCGCGCGCGTCGTCGTGCGGAAGAAGGTCTGCACCGGCGTCTCGTAGCGCACCGCCTCCTCGAACGCCGCCTTCGACAGCGACGGGTCGGCGCGCAGCCGCGCGTACTGGTCGGGGAAGCGGGCGAGACAATAGATCGCGGCGCCGAGGCCGCTCACCGTCGTGTCCACCCCCGCCGTCAGCAGCGAGCGCACCACGATCGGCGCCTCGTCGGCCGTCAGTTCGCCGGTATCGACGGCGGCGTGGATCTGCGCGCCGAAGCCGTGATCGTCCAGCGCGTCGCGCTGCGACTGCGCCTGCACCCAGGCAAGCACCGGCGCCGCGTCGCGCACCGCATCCTCGAAGTACTCGTTGCGCGGCCCGAAGGAGTTGAACACCATGTTGCCGTACGGCAAAAGATAGCGCCGGTTCTCCGCCGGCATGCCGATCGCGTCGGGAAACACCTTGAGCGGATAGGCCTCCGCGAGGTCGGGGATGGCGTCGAAGCTGCCGCGCTCGATCAGCGCATCGACCAGCGCGTCCGCCTCGCGCTCGAACGTCGCGCGCAGCGCCTTCAGCGCGCCCGCCGACAGAACGCGCCCCAGCACCTTGCGCGTGCGGTCGTGCAGCGGCGGGTCCGTCTCCAGCACGAGGCTCGGCAGCCGCCACGGCGTCTCGCGCCGGAAATCCTGGAGACCCACCCCGGCGGCGGAGGAGAACGTCTGCCAGTCGAACAGCATCGCCCGCACATGTTCGTACCGCGCGACGCCCCACACATCGTAGCGCGTCAGGCGGACCGCCGGTCCCGCGTCGCGCAGGGCGGCGTGGTGCGGGGCCGGGTCCTCGAAGAAGTCCGGCGCGAACGGATCAATGTCGAGCGCCGGCGCGTCCTGCCCGATGACCATGCGTTCCCCTCCCCTTCGACCGACCGACGCTAGCAGCGACGCCGGGCGAAGGGCAGACCGGCCGCGCGGGTCAGGGCGCCGACGTGGTCACGCCGATGTTGAGGCGCTTGGCGGCATCCGCCAGCGAGCCGGCGCCGAGCATGGCGGCCGGCACCGGCGCGGGCGGCTTCGCCGTGACCGTCAGGGTGCCGGGATGGAGGAGGAAGTCCGACAGGATCGCGGGCAGGCGCGGCACGCTCGGCAGCGGCGATTTCATGCGCGCGAGGACCGTGAGCAGCGACGCACGCAACTGTTCCGGCGTGGTGCCCTGCACCGCGGCGACGGCGGCGAGCACGCGGCCGAGCAGCGATCGGTCCTGATAGACGAGGCGTCCGCCCTTGACCGTCGCCACGATCAGGCTGCCGACGGCGGCATCCGTCCCCTGTTGCATCAGCGCGAGGTCGACGTTGCCGAAGGTGAGATCGAGCGTCGCCGTGCCGAGCCCGTCGGCGGCGATCCGGAACGGCGCCAGGCGCAGGTTGTGCGTGGCCGGATCCCAGACCATGTTGAACTCGAGATCGGCGTCGACCGCGTCCCGTCCGAAGGCCGGCAGCGCCTGCGCCGCACCCGGCTGGTCCGCGAGCAGGCTGGTCGGCACATGCAGCCGCCGGACGGTCAGATCCTGCGTGACCGGGACCTGCTGCTGCCATGTCACCTGGGCGCCGATGTGATCGACGGTGAGCGGGCCGCCGGCGGACGACGTGACGGCGACGCCGTCGACGCCGAATGAGTCGAACCGGGGCGCCGGCGGGAGATCGGGCCGGCGGTCGTCCGGCAAGCCGGCCCAGGCGATCAGCCCGTGGACGTCGAGACCGAGCAGGGAGACGGCGTTCACGTCCACGCCGCGGCCCTCCTTCGGGTAGGCGACGCGGATGCCGGAGACGCGCAGCGCGTCGAGCCGGCCGTCATGCCACGGGCCGAGCGTCGCCTCGCCCACGCTGAACGACGGGCCGCCGGGTTTGGACGGCGTGTGCGACAGGCGGGTCATCACGATCGCGGCCACCGCCGACGGGATCGCCAGTGCCCCCTTGCCGACCGGGGCGGACGGGCTCTGACCGACCTGCAGATCGGTCACGTCGAACGCATCGATGCGGGTCGTGCCGTCGCCATCCGCGTAGACCAGGCCGTGCTCCGCGAGGTGGCCCACTGCCTGCGCCCGCGCCTCACGCGCGGCCCCGGGGGCATAGGCGGTCGGATCGAACACCCGCACCAGCCAGCCGAGATCGACCTGTTCGGCCTCCAGCCCCGCCACGCGCAGGGCGCCCCCGTCGAGCGCGACGTCGTCCAGCGCGGCACGGCCGAGCCGGCCGGCCGCCAGCCCGTCCACAGTGGCGCGGCCGATCCGCCCGTCGCCCGCGGTGACGGTGGTCAGGGTCGCGTGGTCGATGTGCACGGCGGTCAGCGCCGTCAGGGTGGTGGCCGCCCGCGAGTCCGCCGGCAGCGACGCGGCGTCACCCGGTCCGATCGCCACGCCGGTCGCGGTAATGCCGGCAACGGCCACGCCCTTCGGGCCGGCGCCGCTCAGGCTGGTCGCGTCGAGCTGATCCGCGGCATAGGGCGCGGCGGCGGAACCGTCGCCGTGCAGCCCGTGCAGCGTCACCTGCCCGATCGCGAGCATCAGGCGCCCGTCATGCGCGACGACCACCTGTTTCAGCACGAGTGCCCCGCCCTCGCCCGGCGACGCGGCCGCGTAGCGGACGGACCAGCCTGCCGGCAGTCCGGCGATGGCGCGATCGAGCACGGCTTGCGACGGTCCCCCCGCTGGCTGCGCGCCCGCGGTCGCGGCGGGCACGGCGCCGGCCAGCGCCAGCCCCAGCAGCACGCTCCAGCCGCCCGTCAGCAGCCCGCGCCCGATTCGCATACCCGTCTCCTGTTGCCGATCCGCCCATCCTCAGTCCGCAGTGCGCCCGGACGTCAACGGTGCCTCCCCGGCGGCGCGGCCGCGTGGCAAAGTGGCGAGGAAACAATGAAGGTTTTCATGCACGCATCCGCGCGTACGCGCCCCCGCGCCGCGAACCGGCCGGTCTGAGATGGCGCGACCGGAGCGGCATGGCCGCCCGCCTGCCGCGATGCCGACCCGCGAGGAGGTCGAACGCTTCATCCGCGAGCAGCCCGGC
>NZ_BANB01000502.1 GCF_000964365.1 Acidisphaera rubrifaciens HS-AP3
GGCCGCTACCGCGCGCGCACCGGCGGCGCATTGATCGCCATGTCGGTCCCCACCGCCTCCGCGCAGGGCGGGTCGTCGGGATGGATGTCCGCCCGGCGGTGCAACAGCCGCGCGAGCGCGCCCGCCAGCATGATCGAGTGGTGGATCTGGCACGGCTCGCTCAGATGGTCGGCGGTGTCGAAGAAATCGGTGCGCGGGTAGCGGCTGTCGTTGGGAAGCGCCAGGAAGACCCCGCCATTGCCGACATAGATGCGTCGGATCGCGGCGACGACGTCCGGCCCCGGTGCGTCGTCGGCGAAGCCCGTCGGCAGGCCGCCGATCACGAGCACGCCGCGCGCCGTCTCGTCGCGCACGAACGCCGCGATGAGCGACGCGCCATAGCCGGCGGTGATCGCCGCCCCGGTCGTGCCCGATGGCGGCAGGTGCAGGATGAAGCCGCGCGTCGCTGCCGCGAGCGCGAGGCTGTGACCCGTCCGGTCGCCCCAGGCATTGACTTCGATCCCCGCCGCGCCGCGGGGGTCTGCCATGCCGGCCGCCGACAGGCCCGCCTCCGCCACGCTCACCACCGCCGCGCGCAGGTCGAAGGCGAACAGCGCCGCGAGCATGCGCGACGCGCCCAGCCGCTCGAGCGTCGCGCGGTCGTGGCGGAACATGATCGCCGCGTCCGGCCCCGTCGCCGTCGCCAGCCGCCCGCGCGTGTACTGTGCGATTTCCATCGGCAGGTAGAGCACGTCGCCCCGCCGCAGCACCTCCCGCCAGCGGGCGAACAGGTAGTCGAGCCCGATCCCGACCGCGACGCCCGCATTGACGCACGGCAGGCGCAGGATCGGCTCGATCGTCTCGCAGCGATGTGAGTAGAGCGCGTTCGACCCGGCGAGGATCACCAGCTTCGGCGTCCCGACCGCCGCACCCCGCGCCAGCTTCGCCTCGATCAGCGCGCGCAGGAACCCCTGGTCGAGCCGGCGGTCGAGCACGCAGCCGAACAGCGTCGCGTAGAGCAGAACCGACGCGAGGCAGGCGGCGGCGAGCCTGCGCATCAGACGCGCCCGCGCATCAGAAGCGGAAATACACGAACGGCGCCAGCGTCGGCGCGTAGAACAGCGCCTGCAGGCTGAAGGCGAAGCCGGCCGTCAGCGACGCGGTCTGCAGCCGGGCCGACAGACGGTGCACGGGTGGTGCGGCCAGCACGATCGCCCAGCCGAGGGCGAGGCAGCCCAATGCCTCCGGCAGCGCCAGGGTGCGCGCGTCGCCCAGATGCGTCAGGACCGGCACCGGCGTCGCGATGCGGCCGAGCGCGGGAAGTGCTGCCACGATCAGCCGCGGCAGCGTGACGCCGTCCAGCCCCGCGAGGCCGCGCAGCATCGTCACGCTGGCCGCGAGCGTGCCGGCGCGGAACGGCACCCAGGCCAGCAGCACGCACAGCAGCGTCAGCGCCTGCGCGCAGGCGCCGGGCAGCCGCATCAGCCCCGCCCGTCGCCACGCCGCGTGGATCGCCAGATAGACGCCGTGCAGGCCGCCCCAGGCGACGAAGGCCCAGCCCGCGCCGTGCCAGAGCCCGGCCAGCAGCATCGTCGCCATCAGCGCGCCCGCCTGCCGCCACGCGCCCCGCCGGCCGCCGCCGAGCGGTATGTAGACATAGTCGCGGAGGAACCGGCCGAGGGTGATGTGCCAGCGCCGCCAGAACTCGGCGATGCTGCGGGCCTGATAGGGCGCATCGAAATTGATCGGAAACCGCACCCCGAGCAGGCGCGCCAGCGCGATCGCCATGTCGGAATAGCCCGAGAAGTCGAAATAGATCTGCAGCCCGTAGGCGAGCAGGGCGGTCCACGCCTCCAGCAGCGTCAGCCGCTCGCCGGCGACCGCCGCGGCGAAGCCCGTGTCGGCGTAGTGCGCGAAGGTGTCCGCCAGCACCATCTTCTTGCCGAGGCCGATCAGGAACAGCGTGATCGCCGCCGCCGCCTCCGCCCGGTCGCAGCGGCCGAAGCGGCGCGCGACGAGCTGCGGCATCACCTCGTCGGGGCGGACGATCGGCCCGGCGATCAGGTGCGGGAAAAAGGCGACGAAGCCGGCATAGGGCAGAAACCCGCGATCGGGCTGCGCGCCGCGGCGGGCGTCGGCCAGGAACATGATCTGCTGGAACGTGAAGAAGCTGATCGCGAGCGGCAGCGCCGGGTGCGGCGGCGTCAGGCCCGTGATGCCGGCGGCGAAGTCGGCGTATTTGAACCAGCCGAGCAGCAGCAGGTCGCCGCCGACGCCGGCGGCCAGCAGCCAGCCCGCGCGCCGCGCCCG
>NZ_BANB01000501.1 GCF_000964365.1 Acidisphaera rubrifaciens HS-AP3
GGCGGGCGGCGGACACGGGGCGGCGATCGCCCCTGCCCCGCGGGCGGCCGGCGTCATGGCGGGGTGCATGGTTGGTCCTTTCCCGAGCCTGGGGCCGGAGCTTAGCGCGGCGGGGGCACGACAAAGGAGCCCCGGGTTCTGGAGAAAGGCGCCTGCGCCCGCGTGGGAGGCGCGGGACCGGGTCGGCGCGTCCCCGGTCTTGGCCGCGGCTGCGAGGGGGGTCGGGCTCGGGGTAGGGCCGACACCGGCGATGGGGTGCATCGCTTCGCAGAACTGGGCGACGTAGCGCGGTGCAATCATTATAGCGGCGGGATCGCGACCGCGTTGCGCGGGATCAGTTTCGGCGTGGACGGTCGCTGCTTCCGGGTGCGGCCGGTCGGGATGGACCGGGCTGCGACCGATCGTGAGCATCCCCACGTTTGCGCCGTCGCACACTGCTCGGGATTGGCAGCCCGTCGAAACGGCCAGTTCACGTCTGACGTCGGATGTCCACACTATCCGAAAAGCGTCGCGGCGCCCCCGATGGCCGGGAGCGCCGCAAGCAACCGGCACTGTCTTTGGGTTGCCGAGCCCACACGAAGAGACTTTTGCTTGCGAAGCGATCGCCGCTGACGCGACAGGCTTGCCAGAATCGCACGCGGCGAGCGCGGGCGGATAACGCCGAAGGTGACGCATGACTGGGTGAGACCTGACCTTCCGCTCAAGGTCGCACGCTCTGCACGCTGAGCCGCCACCGCCCGGCGCCGAGCGGGCCCGACCACTGCCGGGCCGCGAGACGCATCGGCGGCGCATCGGCCGTGGGGCTGGGACTGGCGGAGAGGGTGTCCGCCCAAAGGGCGTCCAGCCACTTCCGGATATGTCTGCTAGGTATCTGGCAAAGCTGAGAATTTCAGCGCCTTGCTTCTAGACACGTCCAGCCCGATCCAGCACAATCCGCTCCACTCCTGGGGGTAGGGTTGTGGGTATCGGAGTTGGGCGGACATACTGCAAGCTGACAGCCCGTGCGGTCGCGACGGTATCGAAGCCCGGCTACCATGGCGACGGCGGCGGCCTGTATCTGCAGGTCACGCCGGCCGGCTCGCGCTCCTGGATATTCCGCTTCACCCGGCATGGCCGCGCCCGCGAGATGGGGCTAGGAAGCGCGCAACTCGTGTCGCTGGCCGATGCACGACGCGAGGCGATCTCCTGCCGGGTCATGCTCCACCAGGGCATCGACCCCATCGAAGCGCGCCGCAGCGAGCGCAGGCAACGTCGGGCAACGGCACCGACCTTTGCGGCTTGCGCCGAGAGCTACGTCGCCTCTCACCGTGACGGCTGGCACAATGCCAAGCACGCCGCGCAGTGGACATCGACGCTGA
>NZ_BANB01000500.1 GCF_000964365.1 Acidisphaera rubrifaciens HS-AP3
GCTACGATCCAGACTGATCGGCTACCGCTCTAGTCAGCGCGGCCGGAAAAAGCTCTGCCCGGCGACATAGCGGCGGCCCTCGGACATGTCGGGCGCGACGCCCGTCTCCGCCCGGCCGTCGAACGTGATCTCCAGCTGCACGCCGTTCGGGTCATAGACGAACAGCTGATACAGCGTCGTCCCCGGCACCAGGAACTCGCGCCAGTCGAGCCCGGCCTCGCGGAACCGCGCGACGAAGTCGGCATAGCCCACCGCCGTCAGCGAGACGTGGTCGATCGCGGCACTGCCCACTTCCGCGACGCCGTCCGGCCCCAGCGCCGGGCCGCCGGCATAGATGTGCAGGATCGCCGCCCCGCCCGGCACCGGCACGGCGAACCACGCGCCCGGATAGCCGAAATCGGGCCGCGCCGCCTCCGCCAGCCCCAGCACGTCGCAGTAGAACCGCCGCGTCGCCGCCAGATCGGCGGTCTTGATCGCGACGTGAAACAGGCCGGTGATGGCTGCGGTCATGCCGCGTCTCCCTCGTGTGCGCGCGCGCTCATGTGGCGTCACGGTCGAAATGCGTGCCGATCGCCGCCGGCAGCCGCGCGGCGCGGCCGAGGGCGACCAGCACCAGCAGGGCCACCACGTAGGGCAGCATCTGCACGTAATACGAGCTGATCGGCAGGCCGATGATCTGCACCCGCAGATCAAGCGCCTCCGCCGCCCCGAACACCAGGCAGGCGAGCACGGTGCCGTACGGCATCCACCGCCCGACGATGATCGCGGCGAGTGCCAGGTAGCCGCGCCCGAACGTCATCCCGTCGGTGAACGTGCCCACCTGTTGCAGGCACAGCACCGCCCCGCCCAGCCCGGCGACCGCGCCGCACGCCAGCACCGACAGCGCGCGCACCCGCCCTGGATCGGCCCCCGCGCCATAGGCGGCGAGCGGATTTTCGCCCACCGCGCGCAGGGTCAGCCCCGGTGCGGTGCGGGTGAGGAACAGGGTCAGCGGCACCACCGCGACCAGCGCCGCCCAGGTCAGCGGCGGCTGCACGAACAGCGCGGGGCCGATCCGCGGAATCGCCGCCAGCCCCGGCAGCGCGATCGCCGGCAGCAGCGCCACATGCAGCGCCGCCGCCGCGCCATGGCCGAACAGCGCGCGCAGCAGGAAGCTTGTCAGGCCGAGGGCGAGGATGTTGGCGGCAAGCCCGGTCACCATGTTGTCCGCGCCCGCCCGCACCGCGACCAGCACCACCACGCCCGCCAGCAGCGCGCCGCACAGCATCGACGCGGCGATTCCGGCGAGCGCGCCGCCGCCGAGCGCGCTGCCTACGGTCGCGCCGAACGCGCCGCACAGCATCATCCCCTCCAGCCCCACCGCGAACACGCCCGCGCGCTCCGACAGGATACCGCCCAGGGCTGCGAACATCAGCGGCGTCGCGATGCGTATGGCGGCGCTCATCAGGTCGAGCAGCATGCGCACTACACCCGGGCGGCGGCGCGGTTGCGCGCGGTGATGGCCAGCACGAACAGCATCGCCATCCCCTCGATCACCGCGACCAGCGACGACGGCACGCCGACCTGCCGCTGCATCGACAGCGCGCCGGTCTCCAGCAGGCCGAACAGCAGCGCCGCCGGGATCAGCGCCAGCGGATTGAGCCCGCCCAGCAGCGCGATCGCCACCGCGACGAAGCCGAAGCCGCCGGTGAAGCCGTCGATCAGCCGGTGATGGATGCCCTGCACCTGCACCGCGCCCGCGAGCCCCGCCGTCGCGCCGGCGCCCAGCATCAGCCCCATCACCGTGCGCGGCAGCGACAGCCCGGCATAGCGCGCGGCGCGCCGGCTCGCCCCCGCGGTGCGGATGGCGAAGCCCCAGCGCATCCGCCACAGCACCCCATGCGCGATGATCGCGGCCAGCACCGCCAGCAGCACGCCGGCATGCAGGTCGGTGCGCGGCATCAGCCGCGGCAGCCAGGCGTCGCGCGGCAGCAGCGGCGATTGCGGAAACCCCGCCCCCGCCTCGCCCAGCCCGCCATCCTCCAGCACCTCGCCCACCAGCAGCAGCGCCACGAAATTGAG
>NZ_BANB01000499.1 GCF_000964365.1 Acidisphaera rubrifaciens HS-AP3
GCCCTGGCCGCCCCGCCCGCCGCGGCGCAGGCGGCCGGCGGATGGCACGCGACCACCGCCAAGGAACTCGGCGCCCGCTGCCACTCGACGGACGCGGCGAAACACGCCGCCTGCGTCGGCTACGTCACCGGCGTCTATGACCTGCAATTCGCCCAGACCCCGGTGCGCGGCGTCTGCCCGCCGGCCGATCTCGACCCGGACAACCTGACCGCCGTGGTGCTCGCCTATATCGACACGCATGACGACGGGCCGGCGCCCACGGCGATCGCGCAGTCGGTGGTGCGCTTCTTCCCCTGCACCGGGGCGGAGGCGCCGGAGCGGCCGGCCGATAAGCCGGAACGGCGCCGGTGAAGGCCGGCATCGTCCTCTTCCCCGGCATCAACCGCGAGCGCGACATGGCGCTCGCGCTCGAACGCGCCGCCGGCCGCGCGCCGCGCGTGATCTGGCACACCGAGACGGATCTCGACGGGCTCGACCTGATCGTGCTGCCGGGCGGGTTCTCGTATGGCGACTATCTGCGCTGCGGCGCCATGGCGGCGCAGTCGCCGGTGATGGGCGCTGTGCGCGCGCACGCGCAGCGCGGCGGCCACGTGCTCGGCGTCTGCAACGGGTTCCAGGTGCTGACCGAGGCCGGGCTGCTGCCGGGCGCGCTGCTGCGCAACGCGACGCTGCGCTTCATCGCCGCCGACGCGACCATCCGTGTCGAACGCAACGACACCGACTACACGCACCGCTACCGCGCCGGGCAGGTGCTGCGCGTCGTCATGGCGCATGGCGACGGCAACTACTATGCCGATGCGGCGACGCTCGACCGGCTGGAGGGCGACGGGCTCGTCGCCTTCCGCTACTGCGACGCCGCCGGCGACGTCAGCGAGGCGGCCAACCCGAACGGCAGCGCCCGCGCCATCGCCGGCATCCTCAGCCGCAACCGCCGAGTCCTCGGCCTGATGCCACATCCCGAGAATCACATCGACCCCCTCACCGGCGGCACCGACGGTCTCGCTTTGTTTGAAAGCCTGTTCGCAGCATCCTATGCCTGACGAAGCCAGCCCCCGTCCCGCCCGCGTCCCCGACGAAGCCCTCGCCCGCGAGTTCGGCCTCAGCGCCGAGGAGTGGCTGCGGGTGCTCGGCATCATGGGGCGCACGCCGACCCTGACCGAGCTCGGCATCTTCTCCGTCATGTGGTCGGAGCACTGCTCCTATAAGTCCTCGCGCGTCTGGCTGAAGCAGCTGCCGACCAAGGCGCCGTGGGTGATCCACGGCCCGGGCGAGAACGCGGGCGTCGTCGATATCGGCGACGGGCTCGCGGCCGTCTTCAAGATGGAGAGCCACAACCACCCGTCCTTCATCGAGCCGTACCAGGGCGCGGCGACGGGCGTGGGCGGCATCCTGCGCGACGTGTTCACCATGGGCGCGCGCCCGGTCGCCAACCTCAACGCGCTGCGCTTCGGCGATCCGTCCGATCCCGTCACCCGCCGCGTCATCGACGGCGTGGTGCGCGGCATCGGCGGCTATGGCAACTGCGTCGGCGTGCCGACCGTGGGCGGGGAGGTCAATTTCCACCGCGCCTACAACCGCAACCCGCTGGTCAACGCCATGACCGTGGGCATCGCCAAGCGCGACCGCATCTTCCTGTCGGCCGCCGCCGGCGTGGGCAACCCCGTCGTCTATGTCGGCTCGAAGACCGGCATCGACGGCATCCACGGCGCCACCATGGCGAGCGCCGAGTTCTCCGGCGACGTGGAGGCGCGCCGCCCGACGGTGCAGGTGGGCGACCCGTTCACCGAGAAACTGCTGATCGAGGCGTGCCTGGAACTGATGGCGACGGACGCCATCATCGCGATCCAGGACATGGGCGCGGCCGGCCTGACCTCCTCCTCGGTCGAGATGGCGGGGCGCGGCGGCGTCGGCATCGAACTCGACCTCGACGCCGTGCCGCAGCGCGAGGCGGGCATGAGCGCCTACGAGATGATGCTGTCGGAGAGCCAGGAGCGGATGCTCATGGTCCTGCGCCCCGACCGCGCCGAACTCGCCCGCCAGATCTTCGCCAAGTGGGAGCTGGATTTCGCCGTCATCGGCCGGCTGACCAATACCGGCCGCATCGTCGTCCGCCATCACGGCGCGACCGAGGCGGACATCCCCCTCGGCCCCCTCGCCGACCAGGCGCCGCTGTACGAGCGCCCGACCGCGACCACGCCGAAGCTGCCCTATATCGAGCCGGCCAAGGTGGAGGACCGCTACGGCCTCGCCGGCGGGCTGCTGCGCCTGATCGGCTGCCCCGACCTCGCCAGCCGGGCGTGGATCTACAACCAGTACGACTCGACCGTGGGCGCGCAGACCATCCGCCGCCCCGGCGCCGCCGACGCCGCCGTGGTGCGCATCGAGGGCACGACGCGGGCGCTGGCGCTGACCACCGACTGCACCCCCCGCTACTGCGCCGCCGACGCCGAGGCGGGCGGCGCGCAGGCGGTGGCCGAGGCGTGGCGCAACCTCATCGCGACCGGCGCCCGCCCGCTCGCGATCACCGACAACATGAACTTCGGCAACCCGGAAAAGCCCGAGGTCATGGGCCAGTTCGCCGCGGCGATACGCGGCATGTCCGCCGCCTGCCGCGCGCTCGACTTTCCCGTCGTCTCCGGCAACGTCTCGCTCTACAACGAGACGGACGGACGGGCGATCCTGCCCACGCCCGCGATCGGCGGCCTCGGCGTGATCGACGACGCGGCGCGCAGCGTCGGCATCGCGCTCCGGCCCTGGCTCGACCTCGTGCTCATCGGCACCACCAAGGGCTGGCTCGGACAGTCGCTGTGGCTGCGCGAGATCGGGGGACGCGAGGACGGGGCGCCGCCGCCGGTCGATCTCGACGCCGAACGCAAGCACGGCGACTTCGTCCGCGCGCAGATCACGGCCGGCGTCGTGCGCGCCTGCCACGACCTGTCCGACGGCGGGCTGCTGGTGGCGGTGGCCGAGATGGCGCTCGCCGGCGGCGTCGGCGTCCGCCTCAATGCCGGCCCGCGCGAAATCCCCAACCACGCCTTCTGGTTCGGCGAGGATCAGGGGCGGTATCTGCTGGCGGTCGGCGACGGGGCGGAGATGGTGCGGCTGGCGGAGGCGGCGGGCGTGCCTGCCATGCGGATCGGCATCAGCGGCGGGAGGGATTTGACACTGCCCGACCGGGGCACCATATCCATGAATGCCTTACGGACCGCCTATGAAAGCTTTTTCCCGGACCTGATGGGCCGGTCGTGATGGGGATGTGACGCCGTATGCCGATGTCGGCGAACGAAATCGAGGTTCTCATCAAGTCCGCCCTGCCGGACGCGCGGGTGACGGTCGAGGACCTCGCCGGCGACGGCGATCATTACGCGGCGACCGTCGTCAGCGAACAGTTCCGCGGACTGCCCCGCGTCCGTCAGCATCAGCTTGTCTACGCGGCGCTCAGCGGCCGGATGGGGGGCGAACTGCACGCCCTCGCGCTGCAGACATCCGCCCCCGACTGACCCCTCAACGCCGTTCCGCGACCGATCCGCGCAGGAGATACCGCATGTCCAACCCGACCCACGACCGCATCCAGGCCGACATCGCCCAGCACCCGGTCATGCTCTACATGAAGGGCACGCCGAACTTTCCGCAGTGCGGCTTCTCGGCCCGCGTGGTGCAGATCCTCAACCATGTCGGCGTGCCGTTCCACTCCGCCAACGTGCTCGAGGACATGGAGCTGCGCGAGGGTGTCAAGCAGTTCAGCCAGTGGCCGACCATCCCGCAGCTCTACGTCAACGGCGAGTTCGTCGGCGGCTGCGACATCGTCACCGAGATGTTCCAGTCGGGCGAGCTGGAGACGATGCTGAAGGGCAAGGGCGCCGCCGAAGCCGCCGCCTGAGGTCATCGCCGGCCGCCCCGCGACCCACATCCGGGGGCGGCGTTGCGCGTCGGAATCGTCACCCCGGCCCATGACGTCGCCGCCTATGTCGCGAC
>NZ_BANB01000498.1 GCF_000964365.1 Acidisphaera rubrifaciens HS-AP3
TCCCGTCGCATCCTGGAACCTCGGCATCGCCTCGCTGCTGGCCGGCGACTGGGACGCGGGCTGGGCGCTGTATGAAAGCCGCAAACGCCATCCGCACCATGCCGCCGATTTCGTGACCCTGCCCGCCCCGGTCTGGCGCGGCGAGCCGCTGGCGGGGCGCACGGTGCTGGTGCTGGCGGAGCAGGGGCTGGGCGATGCGATCCAGTTCGCCCGCTACCTGCCCCGCATCGCGGCGCGCGGCGGGCGGGTGGTGATCGCCTGCGCGCCGCCGCTCGCGCCGCTGCTGCGCCGCCTGCCGGGCGTCGCGGCGGTGGCGTGGGAGGCGGCACCTGCGGTCGCGGATCTGCCCCCCCATGACCTTTGGGTCGATCAGATGAGCCTGCCCGGCCTGTTCGGGACCCGGCCCGACGGCGTGCCGGATGCCGCCGGCTATTTGCCACGCGATCCGGAGGCGGAGACGGCATGGGATGCGGCGCTGCCGGGCCGGCGCGACGGCGCGCGCGGGCGTGTCGGCATCGTCTGGGCGGGCAATCCCCGCCACAGCAACGACCGCCACCGCTCGCTGCCCGCCGCCGATCTGGCGGCCCTGCTGCGCTGGCAGCGGCCGGGCTGGATAAGCCTTCAGGTCGGGCCGCGCGCGGCCGAATCCGGGCTGCCTTCGCTCGCCCCGGCGCTGACCGATTTCGCACGGACGGCGGCGGCGGTCGCGGCGCTCGATCTGGTCATCACCGTCGATACCTCGGTCGCCCACGTCGCCGGCGCGCTCGGCGTGCCGTGCTGGGTGATGCTGCCCTTCGCGCCGGACTGGCGCTGGCTGCCCTCGGCCGGGGCGCGGACGCCCTGGTACGACTCCCTCCGCCTGTTCCGCCAACCCGCGCCGGGCGACTGGGCATCGGTAATCGCCGATGTGGGCGCGGCGCTGGCCTGACCCGCGCGCGGGTCCGGGGCCGCATGGGCGGGCGCGGTGTCCGCGACGCCCGCGAATCGGCTACACCTTCGGCATGAGGCTGCCGCACGCCGCTCCTGCCGCCTTCCGCCTGCTGGCTGTCCTGGCCGTGCTGGCCGTGATGGCCCCGGCCACGCGCGCGCGGGCCGACAGTCCCGCCGAGCAACTGGCGGGACTGTTCGTCCAGGGCTGCGTCGCCCATGCCGGCAGCATCAGCGGCCTGCGCCAGTGGGCGGCGGCCAAGGGGCTTAAATCCGTCCCGGCCCAGGCGGCCCCGGCGTTCCTCAACAAGCAGCCGGGCATCGCCTATGACGCCAGCGACCCCGGCGGGAAGTTCGTGCTCATCAGCGACGACGGCGGCGGCTGCGCGGCGATCGCGCAGCATGCTGACCGCGCCGTGCTCGCCGCGACCCTGTCGCAGTTCCTCGCCCGCGCCGGCCTGCCGCTCGTCCAGATCAGCGAGGAGGACGATCCCCTCGCGCCCGGTGTGCGCCAC
>NZ_BANB01000497.1 GCF_000964365.1 Acidisphaera rubrifaciens HS-AP3
AGAAAGGTGGTGATCGCCGCCCGCCTGCCGCACAGCGTCCGTAGCGCCGCCCCGTCGCGCCCGTGCACCGGCCGCGGACAGGACAGGCCGCGCGTCGCCAGATGCTCCATCAGGCCGAGGAACCACGGCAGTTCCGCCGGATCGACCCGCTTTTCATACAGCGTGAGGATGTAGTCGCCGGTCGTTGTGCGCAGCGCGTAGTTGCTGTTCTCCACGCCCTCGGCGATGCCGCGGAAGGCGACGAGCCCGCCCAGCTCGTACTCCGCGAGGAATGCCGCCAGTGACTCGTCGCCGACCTCGGTATAGACCGCCATCCGGCGAGACTACCCCAGCGGCGCCGGCAGCTTGAACACCACGTCTTCCGTCGTCACCCGCCGCTCCTCGATCGTCAGCGCGTAGCGGCCGCGCAGCCGGTCGATCAGCGCGTCCACCAGCACCTCCGGCGCCGAGGCGCCGGCACTCAGGCCGAGCGTGCCGACCCCGTCCAGCCAGCGCCAGTCCAGGCCGGACGCATCGGGCAGCAGCACCGCGCGCGCCGCCCCCGCCCGTTCGGCGACCTCGCGCAGGCGCTGGGAATTGGACGAGTTGGGGCTGCCGATGACGATCACCAGATCGCAGTCCGGCGCGATCGCCTTCACCGCCGCCTGCCGGTTGGTGGTGGCGTAGCAGATGTCCTCGTGCCGCGGCCCGACGATATGGGGGAAGCGGTCGCGCAGGATCGTCACGATCTCCGCCGTGTCGTCCACCGACAGCGTGGTCTGCGTGATGAAGGCGAGGCGCGTGGGGTCGGGCGGGGCGACGCTACGGGCCTCGTCGGCGTCCTGCACCAGCGTCATCGCGCCGGGCGGTAGCTGGCCCATCGTGCCCTCGACCTCGGGGTGGCCGGCATGGCCGATCATCAGGATATGGCGCGCCTCCGCCCCACCGCCGGCGAAATGGCGCTCCGCCTCGCGGTGGACCTTGCTCACCAGCGGGCAGGTCGCGTCCAGATACAGCAGGTGGCGCCGCCGCGCCTCGGCCGGCACCGATTTCGGCACGCCGTGGGCGGAGAAGACGACGCGCGCATCCTCCGGCACCTCGGTCAGATCCTCGACGAATACCGCGCCCTGCCGCTCCAGCGTCTCGACCACCGTGCGGTTATGGACGATCTCGTGGCGGACATAGACCGGCGCGCCGTACTGGCGCAGCGCTTCCTCGACCACGCGGATCGCCCGGTCGACGCCGGCGCAGAAGCCGCGCGGGCCTGCCAGCAGCACCCGCAGCGGCGCGACCGTGGTCGCGCCGCCGGGCGCCGGGGCGTTGCCTGCGCCCGGCGGCGGCTCTATGCCGGCCCGTCCGGGGGCGACCGTGCCCGTCTGACACGCGGAGTGTTCGATGCTTGGCCGTCCGTCCGTCGTCACCGTTCTGACCCTTCCGCGCGGCGCGCGCGCCGCTCTGGCACTGTCCGTGCTGACCCTGCTCGCCGGATGCGGGGGACCAACCGACAGGTCCGACTTCCCACCCGCGTGTCCGCAGGTCGCGACCGTTCCCGACGCCGCCGAGGTGACCCGATTCCGCGGCGCCGGCACCGACCTCACCGATATGGCGATGGACGCTCGTATCACAGCCCCGCGCGGGAAGTGCAGCCGTGACGAGGGCGGGCGGCTGAAGGTGGTGACGAATGTGCGCCTGCTGGTCACCCGCGGTCCGGCGGCCACCGGTCCGACGGAGACCGTGGATTACTTCATCGCCGTCCTGTCTGGCGGTCACATCCTCGCCAAATACCCGGAGACGGCGACGGTCACGTTTCCGCCGAACGTCGATCACCTCGTCGTCACCGGCGACGACGTCGCGCTCAGCCTGCCGACCACCAAGGACAAGCCGGGCGACGCCTTCACCCTTGTCTCCGGCTTCCAGCTGACGCCGGCGCAGCTCGCCTTCAACCGCCAGCGGGGCGAGCAGTAGCGGTTGATGCGTCCCCGTGCCGAGGGCATGCTCGCGTGCGTGTCACGACCGGCCGGATGAGGCGCGCGCATGCCGATCACCCGCTATACGCCGGACCATACCTGGGTCCGGATCGAGGATGACGTCGCCGTCATCGGCATCAGCGAGGCCGGACAGGAACGCCTCGGCGACGTGGTCGCGATCGAGGCGCCCGAGGTCGGGCGCGACGTGGAGGCAGGCGAGGCCTGCGCCGTGGTGGAGGCGGAGGAGGACGCGATCGACCTCGCCGCCCCGGTCGCCGGCCGCGTGGTCGAGATCAACCAGGTCGTGCTGGAGGAACCCGCCATCCTGAACCGCGACCCGGAAGGGGAGGGATGGGTGTTCAAACTCGAACCCTCCGACCCCGAGGCGGTCGAGGCGCTGATGGACGAGAACGACTATCTCGCCTTCCTCGAGGACGAGGACGGCTGATCGACGACCGCGGGCGCGGCCAGCGCCTGCGATCGCGCGCGGCGCCGGCCTTCATCTTCCGACAATCTTTGCCGTCTATGGCTTGCTGGTGCCCCAGGGAACCGCAGGATGACGGACGGCGCGGCATCCGCCGATGAATGCCTCCGTCTGGCGGCGCTCGAGGCATCGGGCATCCTCGACACGCCCCGCGACCGCCGCTTCGATGAACTCGCCGCCCTCGCCGCGGACATCGCGGGCGTGTCGATGGCGGCCATCAGCTTCATCGACGGCGACCGGCAATGGATCAAGGCGGCGCATGGCCTGACCCTGCGTCAGTGCGCGCGCGGCGAGGGCCCGTGCGCGCATCTCGTCGCCGCCGACGCGCCCCTGCTGGTGGTGCCGGACGCGGCGGCCGATCCGCGCTTCCGCCACCTGCCGCTGGTCGCGGGGCCGCCCTGGGTCCGCTTCTATGCCGGCGTGCCGGTGCGCGACGACGCCGGCTGGGCGCTCGGCGCGCTCGCGGTGATGGACGACCGCCCGCGCACGCTCGGCGACGCCACCACCGGCCGGCTCGTCCGTCTCGGGCAACAGGCGGGGGCGCTGCTCGACCTGCACCGAAAGACCGACCTGTTGCAGACGGCATCCATGCAGGACGCGCTGACCGGGCTCGCGAACCGCCCCCGGTTCGAGGCGCTGCTGGCCGACGCGGTCGCCGGCGCGCTGGCCGGGCGGCCGTGCGGGCTGATCCTGCTCGATCTCGATCACTTCGCCGAGATCAACGGCACGCTCGGACCGGACAGCGGCGACTCCGTGCTGCGCGAGGTCGCGCGGCGCCTGCATGACTGCGTGCGCGGCACCGACATACTGGGCCGCCTCGGCGGGGACGAGTTCGCGGTGCTGGTCAGCGGCCCGGTGGAGGGGCGGCAGGTCCGCCACATCGCCGCCCGGATCGACGCCGCGCTATCCGAACCGCACACGGTCGACGGCCGCACTGTCGCCCTGACCGCCTCGCTCGGGGTGGTCGGAGTGCCGCAGCATGGCGTGGACGCGCCCGCCGTGCTGCGCGCCGCGTGGCAGGCGCTGCGGGCCGCCAAGCGGGCAGGGGGGCGCCGCGCCGGGCCGCACGACGCGACCGTCGGCGTGAGCGCGGCGCTCGAATCGGACCTGCGCGCGGCGCTGCGCGCGGGCGACCTGCATCTGCACTGGCAACCCATCTGCTGCGCCGGCGACGGCAAGCGCGTCGGCTACGAGGCGCTGCTGCGATGGGACCGTGCCGGCCACGGCGCCGTCCCGCCCGCCGCCTTCATCCCGGTGGCGGAGGCGACGGGCCTGATCGGCGAGCTCGACGCCTGGGTGCTGCGCCGCGCCTGCGAGGAGGCGAGCGCCTGGCCGCCCGGCCTGTATGCGTCGGTGAACATGTCCGCCTACTGGTTCGGCCGCGGCGACCTTGTGCGTCTGCTGCGCGGCGTGCTCGCGCGCAGCGGCCTGCCGCCCGACCGGCTGACGCTGGAACTTACGGAGCGCACCCTCGTGCAGCACACGGACGCGGCGCTGCGCACTTTGCACCGGCTGCGCGCGATGGGCGTGCGCCTCGCGCTGGACGATTTCGGGATCGGCTATTCGTCGTTCGGCTATCTGCGGCAATTCGCCTTCGACGCGCTGAAGCTCGACCGCGACTTCGTCAGCTCGCTCGGCCGGGACAGAAGCGGCGAGCCGATCGTCCGCGCCATCGTCGAACTCGGTCACGCGATGGGGATGCAGGTCTGCGCCGAGGGGGTGGAAACCGAGGCACAGCTCGCCCGGCTGCGGGCGCTGCGCTGCGATCTGGTCCAGGGGTATCTGCTGGGCCGCCCGGGGAACCTGCGGCTGGGGGCCACGCCGGCCGCGGTCGGGCATGGCGGGGATGGAACCGGGCAGGGGCGCGTGAGCGGGGCGGACGGACCGTC
>NZ_BANB01000496.1 GCF_000964365.1 Acidisphaera rubrifaciens HS-AP3
GCCGTGGGCGACGCGGCGCCGGAGACCGCGGCGAGCGCGTTCCGGCATGGCTGCGAGACGGCCGCCGCGTTCGCCTGCAGACACGACAACGACGCGGCGCCGCCGGTGGGCACGCCCGCGCAATGGGCCTGATAGTCGGCGCGACAGGCCGAGCGGATCGCGCTCGCCTGTGCCTGTGTCGGCGTGCCCTGCGCCATCGCCGCGCCCGCGTGGCACAGCAGCAACGCCGTGCACAGCGCCACGACCCATCCCTGCCTCTGCATCAGAGCCCCCCGCCCCTGCCCGGCCGCCGCGATGCGGCCGCGCGCACTCAGTTTCGCTGAAAGCGACCGCCGCCCCCGAAGCGACCCTCGCCATAGCCACGCCCAGCCTGCCTGCCCGCGCGGTCACGCTCAAGCTGTTGATAGCTGGAACGATCCAGTGTGGCGCCCTGCGCGTCCTGTCGCCCCTGCACCCGGCCGGTGCTGGCCGGCGGCTTCATCGTGTTCCACCCGCCGTTGTTCCATTTGGACCAGCCGCTGTCGGTGTGGCGGTAGACGTTGCCGTCGCGCCCCGCGTAGACGTCGCCGCCCGGGCCGCGCACGGCGGCGCCGCTGTTGCCGGTGTAGCGGTTCTGATAGGCGCCGCCGCGCGCGCCGGTGGACGACGAGAAACTGCCGGCGGAGCCGCGCGCCCCGCTGCGGCTTTGCGTGTCGACGGTGCGCGCGGGGCCGCTGACGGTGCTCGATCCCCAGCGGCCGTAGGGGTTGGCGCCCTGGCTGGTCGCGCCGCTGACGCCGTAGCGCGCGTTGTAGAAACCTGCGTTGCGCGTGGCGCTGCCGTTGCCCCATGCGGCGCTGCCGTGCGCATAGGTGCCGGTGCGGGGATTGTAATACGACCATGCCCCGGCGCCGCCGTATGGCCCGTAGACCGCGCCGCCGCGCGCCCATCCGCCGGTCGCCGGATTGTAATAGCGCCCGCCCGTCGCGGCCCCGCCATAGGGGCCCCACACCGTGCCGCCGCGCGCCCATCCGCCGGTCGCCGGGTTGTACCAGACGTTGGACGCATAGGTGTACGGATACGGGTGATAGATCGGCATCAGCCCCGGCACGACATAGGGCGGATGATAATAGCCGGTGCCGTACACCAGCACGCTCGCGGTGACGAACCCCATCAGATACCCGGCCGTGTAGCCATACGTCACCGCCTGCGGCGTGGCGGAGTACACCTGCACATAGGTGACGTTGTACAGCGGGCTCGACGGCGGGATCTGGCGGATCTCCGGCGGGATGCTGTCGGCGAGCGTCCAGGGACCCGTCGGCGCGGGCGCCACGAACCATGCGCCGTGGTCGCACGCATAGTAGCGGCCGCCGATCAGCAGCACCTGCGCCCCGGTGTTGACGCCATAGCGGATCGACGTGCCCGGAATGGGCTCGAAGCGTGGCGTCCCGTAATAGGCGACCTCCGGCGTCGCGGCGCCGCGCTTGAGCGTCGCGGTGGTCGGGATCGCGGCCTTCAGCATCGCTTCCTGCGCGTCGACCGTGCCGGGCACCGACGCCAGCACCGTCGCCTCGGGCGTGCCGTCGCGGATCGCGGCGAAGTCGGGCGGCAGGCTGTCGGTGGCATAGGTCCACGGACCCTGAAGATCGGCCGCCGCAAACCAGCGGCCGGACAGCAGCAGATAGTATTTGCCCTGCGCCGGATCGCGGAACAGCGCGCTGCCGGTGTTTTCCACGCGCTGCAGCGACGTGCCGGCGACCGGCGCGAAATGCGGCGCCCCGGCGGTCACGATGATTTCCGCGGGCTTGAGGCTGACGAACACGTGCGGGATCTGCGCCGCGGGCGGCAGGGCGTGCGGCGGCACGTATTTGCGCGCCTCGGCGAAGTTGGCGTCGTTCGGCAGCCTGGCGAACTGCGGCGGCAGGCGGGTCGTGGCCGTATAGGGACCGTCCGCCGCCGGGGCCGTCAGCCACAGGCCGTTATCGAGCAGATACCACTGGCCGCCCGTGCTGAAGACGTCCCAGTTGGTGTTGACCGCGAAGGACAGCCCGGTGGTGCCGATCGGCGCCAGCACCGGGGCGCCGTCGAACACGACGAGGCTGGCCGGTCGGTCGGCATAGAAGATGACGGGCGGGTCGTTGTTGACCGCCACCGCCGCGGCCGGCGTCTGTTGCAGGCTGAGCAGGATCGTCGCCAGCGGCACGGCGCGGACCTGCATGCGCGCCAGCGCCGCCCGCAGCCGCGCTTCGAGCTGCGCGGCCTTCTGGGTGTCGAGCGAGGGGAAGCGCGAGGAGATCAGCCTCGGATCGGACAGCTGCACGAGGCCGGTCTGCGCGTCCGTTTGCGTCGCCAGCGTCACGTCGATGGTGCCGAGGATCGGCGTCTTCTCGCCGGCGGGCGTCACCGCGACCGCCGCGCGCGCCGTCAGGGTCGCGCGATCCGGCCACGAGACCGCCTGTGGCTGATAGATCGTTACGGCCGCGCCGTTCTCGGTGATGGTGTGCGGCCACGCCGGCGTCGCGGTCTCGGCAGGCGCCGCGGCCCGGGACGCGGCCGGGGACGCGACGGGAGGGGCCGTGGTCGCCTGTCCCCACGCCGCGCTTCCCGAACCCGTCAATGCCGCCGCAAGCAGCGCGAGCGCAACACAGTGCGGCCCATCGAGGCGCATCCGGCGTCTCCCTTTGCGCGGCGCGTCACAAAGGGCGCACCCTTGACGCCCATAACGCGAGAGTAATCAGATGTTGTCAATGGCTTGCAGGACAGCGCGCGTGAGTGTCACGGCCGGCGGAAAAAATTCCGGCGTCGTGCCGTCATGCGCGCGCCGTTCCGTCGCGTTCCGCGTCGCCGGGACGGCACGATGAGCCCGGAGGCGGCCCTGCACGCCGCGCTGCACGATACGCATCTCGTCATCATGGCGGCGGGCGTGCTCGGCGTGTTGAGCATCTTCGCGGGCCTGTTGTCGCGACGCATCGGCGCGCCGGTGCTGCTGGCCTTCCTCGCGATCGGCATGCTGTGCGGCGAGGACGGCGTGCTCGGCATTCCGTTCAACGATTTCGGCGACGCCTATCTGATCGGCAGCGTCGGACTCGCGGTCATCCTGTTCGCGGGCGGGCTGCAGACGCCGCTGTCGATGGTGCGCCTCGCGCTCTGGCCGGCTGTGGCGCTCGCGACCGCGGGCGTCGCGATCACCACCTTCGTCGTCGGTGGCTGCGTGGCGCTCGTGGGCGGCGTGCCGTTGATCGGCGCCCTCGTTGCCGGCGCGGCGGCGGCGCCGACGGACGCGGCGGCGG
>NZ_BANB01000495.1 GCF_000964365.1 Acidisphaera rubrifaciens HS-AP3
ACCGCGCGGGCCTGATGGAGCCGGCCGCGCCGCTGCTCGACGCCGCCGCCGCCCTCGCGCCGCACCGGCGCATCACCGCCGCCGTGCACGACGCCGGGGCGCGGATGCTGCTGCAGATCCTGCACGCCGGGCGCTATGCCAAGCACCCGGACCTGCTGGCGCCGTCGCCGATCCGCGCGCCGATCAACCGTCACACCCCGCGCGCGATGACCGAGGCGGAGATCGCCGCCACCATCGACGCCTATGCCGCCTGCGCCGCGCGCGCGATGGAGGCGGGCTATGACGGCGTCGAGGTGATGGGCTCCGAGGGCTACCTCATCAACCAGTTCGCGGCACCCCGGACCAACGCGCGCGACGATCGCTGGGGCGGCAGCCTAAAGAACCGGCTGCGTTTCGCGGCGGAGGTGGTGCGCGCGGTGCGCGCGCGGCTCGGCGGCGGGATGCTGGTCTTCCGCATCTCCGCGATCGACCTCGTGGACGGCGGTGCGACGGCCGGGGAGATCGACGCCCTCGCCCGCCTCGCCGCCGATTGCGGCGCCGACGCCATCAACACCGGCATCGGCTGGCACGAGGCGCAGGTGCCGACCATCGCCTACACCGTGCCGCGCGGCGCCTGGCGCTTCGCCACGGCGCGGCTGAAGCGGGCGGTGGACATCCCCGTCATCGCGTCGAACCGCATCAGCACGCCGGGGCTGGGCGAGGCGATCCTGGCCGCCGGCGAGGCCGATCTGGTGTCGATGGCCCGCCCGCTGCTCGCCGATCCCGATTTCGTCGCCAAGGCGGCGTCGGGACAGGCGGACGACATCAACGTCTGCATCGCCTGCAACCAGGCCTGCCTCGATCATATCTTCTCCGATCGGTCGGCGAGCTGCCTCGTCAATCCGCGCGCCGGGCGGGAGATGGAGTTCGCGGTCACGCCGACCGCGCGGCCGCGCCGCATCGCCGTCGTCGGCGCCGGCGCCGCGGGTCTCGCCTGCGCCACCACCGCCGCCGAACGCGGCCATGCGGTGACGCTGTTCGAGGCGGGGCCGCGCATCGGCGGCCAGATGCTGCTGGCCCGTGCCGTGCCGGGGAAGCAGGAGTTCGACGAGCTGATCCGCCACTATGACGGCCGCATCGCGCGCCATGGCGTGGCGCTGCGCCTCGGCACGCGCGCGTCGCCGGAGATGCTCGCCGGCTACGACGCCGTGGTGCTGGCGAGCGGCGTGGTGCCGCGCCCGCTCGACCTGCCCGGCGCCGACCATCCCTCCGTCGCGAGCTATGCGGACATCCTCGCCGGGCGCGTGCGGGCCGGGCGGCGCGTCGTCATCCTCGGCGCGGGCGGCATCGGCTACGACGTCGCGGAGACCCTCAGCGGCCCGGACGCCGATGCCGGCGATGCCGAGGCCTTCTTTCGCGAATGGGGCGTGGCGCCGGCGATCGATCGCGCGGGCGGCATCGTGGACCCGCCGCCGCCGGAGGTCCCGCGCCAAGTGGTCATGCTGCAACGCTCGCCCGGCCGCCCCGGCGCGCGGCTCGGCGTCTCCACCGGCTGGATTCTCCGCCGGCGGCTGCAGCGGCGCGGCGTGCGCATCCTGACGGGCGTGACCTATGTCCGCATCGACGATGCCGGGCTGCATTGCGTCCTCGACGGCACGCCGCTGGTGCTGCCGGCCGACACCATCGTCGCATGCGTCGGACAGGAGCCGGAGGCGTCGCTGCTCGCCCCGCTCGCGGGGACGGAGACGCACGTGATCGGCGGCGCGCGGCTGGCGGCGGAACTCGACGCACGGCGGGCGATCGACGAGGGCACGCGGCTGGCCTGTCTGCTGTAGGGTGGCCGCGCGCCAGGGGGACTGGCGGGGAGAGCGCGGCTATGAACCTGTACGACCGCTACATCCTGCCGCCGCTGCTGCACTGGGTGATGCAGCAGGCGCCGCTGCGCGCCATGCGCACCCGCCTGCTCGCAGGGGCGGAGGGTCGCGTGCTGGAATACGGCGTCGGCTCCGGCCTGAATCTGCCGCTCTATGGCCCGGGCGTCACGGAGGTGATCGGCATCGACCCGTCCACGCCGCTGCTCGACCGGGCGCGGCGCGCGCAGGCCCGCATGCCCGTGACCCTGCTGGAAGGCTCGGCCGAGGCGGTGCCGCTCGATGCGCACAGCGTCGATACCGTCGTCACCACCTGGTCGCTCTGCACCATCCCCGACGCCGCCCGCGCCCTGTCGGAGGCGCGGCGCGTGCTGCGTCCCGGCGGCGCGCTGCTGTTCGTCGAGCACGGGCGCGCGCCCGAACCCGCCATCGCCCGGTGGCAGGACCGGCTCGACCCGTGGTGGGGGGCGGTCGCCGGCGGCTGTCACCTCAACCGGCCGATCGACGCGCTGATCGAGGCCGCCGGCTTCCGCATCGACG
>NZ_BANB01000494.1 GCF_000964365.1 Acidisphaera rubrifaciens HS-AP3
GATGCCGCCGCTGGCCGCGAAGCCCGCGAGTTCGGCGAGGAAGGCGTCGATGCGCGCCGCCGCCGCCGCCTCGTCCGCCGCGCCGGCGTGCACGGCATCCTCCCAGTGCAGATGGAACACCACCGGGCCGTCGCCGGGCGCCTCCAGCGCATCGGTGATCGTGCCGGCCCGCGCCGCGACCCACCCGCCCGATACCTCCGCCAGGGCGCGTGCCAGCAGATCCTGATACGGCAGGCTGCCGCGATAGTCCGGGAAGAACAGCCACTGGGCCATGCCGGGCAGCCTGCGCCGGCGGTCTGAACGCATCATGAACGGCCATGCATATTTGCCCGCGCCCGCCGGCTCGGGCAGAACGCGGCGATGCGCATCCTGACCGACTGGCGCGCCCTGCCGGAGGCGGCGCGCGGCGCCACCGTGGCCCTGGGCAATTTCGACGGCGTGCATCGCGGCCACGCGGCGGTGCTGGCCGCCGCCCATGCCGGGCGTCCCGACCTGCCGCTCGCCGTGCTGACGTTCGAGCCGCACCCGCGCGAGCATTTCCGCCCCGACGATCCGCCGTTCCGGCTGACCCTGTCGGCGGAGCGGGCGGCGGCGCTGGCCGCGCACGGGGTGTCGATCATCTACGAGCTGCCCTTTGACGCGGCCTTCAGCGCGATGCCGGCCGAGGCGTTCATCGCCGAGGTTCTGGATGCCGGCCTCGGGGCACGCCATCTCGCCTGCGGGCCGGACTTCGCCTTCGGCCACCGGCGCGGCGGCGGCACCGCCCTGCTGGCGGCGCGGGCCGAGGCGCTGGGCATCGGGCTGACGCTGGTGCCCCCGCTGACCGACGCGCAGGGGCCGCTGTCGTCCTCGCGCATCCGCCGCGACCTGCAGGACGGGTATCCCGAACGCGCGACCGCCGCCCTCGGCCGCCCCTGGGCGATCCGCGGCACGGTCGCGCATGGCGACGCGCGGGGCCGCACCATCGGCTTTCCCACCGCCAACATCCCGCTGGGGCGGCATCTGGAGCCGGCGCGCGGCGTCTATGCCGTGACCGTCACCCTGCCCGACGGCACCACGCGGCGGGGCGTCGCGAATATCGGCCGCCGCCCGACCGTCAACGACGGGCTGGAAAGCCGGCTGGAGGTCAACCTGTTCGACTTCGCCGGTGATCTGTATGACCGGGAATTGTCGGTCGCCCTGCACCGCTTCCTGCGCGCCGAGCGCCGCTTCGCCGGTCTCGACGCGCTGCGCGCCGCCATCGCCGCCGACGCCGACGAGGCGCGGCGCGTGCTCGCCGACCTCAACGCCTAGCCGCAACACCTGGAACTGGCAGCCACGATGGCCGACGCCCCCGCCCCCGACTACCGCGACACGGTGTTCCTGCCGCGCACCGGATTTCCGATGCGCGGCGACCTGCCGAAGCGCGAGCCGCAGATGCTCGAACGCTGGCAGCGCATGGCGCTGTGGTCGAAGCTGCGCGCCGCGTCCGCCGGCCGGCCGAAGTTCATCCTGCATGACGGCCCGCCCTATGCGAACGGGCATCTGCATATCGGCACGGCGCTGAACAAGATCCTCAAGGACGTGGTCAACCGCGGCCGGCAGATGGCGGGCTACGACGCCGACTACATCCCCGGCTGGGACTGCCACGGCCTGCCGATCGAATGGCGGATCGAGGAGGAGTACCGCAAGTCTGGCCGCGACAAGGACGCGGTCCCGGTGCTCGATTTCCGCGCCGAGTGCCGCGCCTATGCCGCGCACTGGATGGGCGTGCAGGAGAGCGAGTTCCGCCGCCTCGGCGTCGAGGGCGACTGGGCGAACCGCTACGCCACGATGGATTTCGCGAGCGAGGCGAAGATCGCCGAGGAAATCGGCCGCTTCCTGCTCAACGGCGCGCTGTACCGCGGCCTGCGCCCGGTGATGTGGAGCCCGGTCGAGAAGACCGCGCTGGCCGAGGCGGAGATCGAGTATCACGACCACACCTCCACCACGATCTGGGTGCGCTTCCCGGTGGTCGCCTCGGCGGTCGAGGGGCTGGCCGGCGCGTCGGTGGTGATCTGGACCACCACGCCCTGGACGATGCCCGGCAACCGCGCCGTCGCGGCGGGCGAGGACATCGACTATGCGCTGGTGCATGTCGACACGGTCGCCGACGGCGCCCTCGCGCGTGCCGGCGAACGGGTGCTGATCGCGCTGCCGCTGCTGCCCGGCTTCGTGGAGACGGCGGGCATCGCGACGCACCACGTCGTGCACGTGTACAAGGGCGCGCAGCTGGCCGGTGCGATGCTCGCGCATCCGCTGCGCGGGCGCGGCTACGACTATGACGTGCCGCTGCTGCTGGGCGATTTCGTGACGACCGAGGCGGGCACCGGCTTCGTTCACGTGGCCCCCGGCCACGGCCCGGACGATTTCATCCTCGGCCGCGCGCACGGGCTGGAGGTGCCGGAGACGGTGGGCGACGACGGCACCTTCAACGCCTGGGTGCCGCTGTTCGCCGGGATGCATGTCTACAAGGCCGCCGACGCGGTGTGCGCCGCGCTGACCGACGCGGGCGCGCTCGTCGTGCGCGGCAAGCTGGTGCACAGCTACCCGCATTCCTGGCGGTCGAAGGCGCCGGTGATCTTCCGCGCGACGCCGCAATGGTTCATCCGCATGGACGGGCCGGAGGACATACGCGGCCGTGCCCTCGCCGCCATCGACGCGACGCAGTTCGTGCCCGATGCCGGGCGCAACCGCATCGGCAGCATGGTCGCCGCCCGCCCCGACTGGTGCATCTCGCGCCAGCGCGCCTGGGGCGTGCCGATCGCGATCTTCGTCGAAAAGCGCACCGGCGAGCCGCTGCGCGATCCGGCGGTGATGGCGCGCGTCGTGGACGCCTTCCGCACCGAGGGCGCGGATGCGTGGTATGCCTCGCCGCCCGAACGCTTCCTCGGCCCCGGCCGCGATCCGGCGGATTACGAACAGGTCCGCGACATCGTGGACGTGTGGTTCGAAAGCGGCTCCACCCACGCCTTCGTGCTGGAGGCGCGGGGCCTGCCGTGGCCGGCGGATCTGTATCTCGAAGGTTCCGACCAGCATCGCGGCTGGTTTCATTCGTCGCTGCTGGAAGCCGTCGGCACGCGCGGGCGCGCGCCGTTCAAGGCGGTCCTCACGCATGGCTTCGTGATGGACGAGCAGGGGCGCAAGATGTCGAAGTCGCTCGGCAACGTCACCGCGCCGCAGGAGGTCGCCGACAAGTATGGCGCCGACATCCTGCGCCTGTGGACGATGATGTCGGACACGACCGAGGATCTGCGCATCGGCGGCGAAATCCTCAAGCAGCAGGCGGAGCTGTACCGGCGGCTGCGCAACACGCTGCGCTGGCTGCTCGGCAGCCTCGACGGCTTCGACGAGAGCGAGCGGGTCGATCACGCGCAGATGCCGGAACTCGAACGCTGGGTGCTGCACCGTCTGACCGAGATCGACGCGCGGCTGCGCCGGGCGGCGGAGACGTATGACTGGACCGGGGCCTATCCCGACCTGCACGTCTTCTGCGCCGCCGACCTCTCGGCGTTCTACTTCGACATACGCAAGGACGCGCTGTACTGCGACCGGCCCGACAGCCTGCGCCGCCGCGCCTGCCGCACCGTGCTCGACATGCTGCACCGCTGCCTCGCGACCTGGCTCGCGCCGATGCTGTGCTTCACCGCCGAGGAGGCGTGGGTGGCGCGCTTCGGCGAGGACAGCAGCGTGCATCTGCAGACCTGGCCGGTTCTGCCGGCCGCCTGGTCCGATGCTGATCTCGCGGCTAAGTGGGCCGATATTCGCAAGCTGCGGGGTCGAGTGACGGCCGAACTAGAGCGCGCTAGAGCCGACAATTTTATCATCGGCTCTTCCTTGCAGGCTGAAGTTACGCTTTCGGCGGCGCCAGAAACGTCGCTGCTGAGCAAGGACCTCTGGGAGGAAATTGCAATCGTCTCGAAGGTAACGATAAATCCACAGAGTAGCGTCGGTAGCGAACCGATGGTAATCGTAGGGCGCGCGCCCGGCGAGAAATGCCTGCGCTGCTGGCGCGTCCTGGCGGAAGTGGGGACCGTCGCCGACGCGCCCGGCCTGTGCCTGCGCTGCGCCGACGCGGTGGCGCATGCGCCGGCGCGGCAGAGCGCGGCCTGAGACGGCGATGACCGCCCCCGCGCCCGGCCGGCCCGCCCGCAGCCACATGGCGCTCGGCCTCATCCTCGGCGCGGTGGTGCTGGCGGCGGATCAGGCGAGCAAGTTCTGGATCCTGAACGTGCTCGACCTGCGCGCGCTCGGCCGGGTCGACCTGATCCCGACGCTCAGCTTCACGATGGTGTGGAACCGCGGCGTCACCTTCGGGCTGCTGACCGGCAGCGGCGGGCTGAGCCGTTTCATCCTGGCCGGCATCGCGCTGCTGGTGGTCGGTGCCTTGTTCCTGTGGCTGCGCCGCGCGGAGTCCGCGCTGACGGCGGCGGCGATCGGGGCGATCGCGGGGGGCGCCATCGGCAACGTGATCGACCGGCTGCGCTTCGGCGCGGTGGTCGATTTCATCCACTTCCATGTCGGCACCTGGTCCTGGTACGTCTTCAACGTCGCCGATGCGGCGATCGTGTGCGGCGTGGCGGTGCTGGTCCTGGACGGCCTGCGGCCGCACCGCCGGACCACGACGGGGGAGCCACCGGACCGCTTGATGCGGCCCGGTTCCGGCGCTACGGAGGGACCATGAGCGTTCGGCATGCCGGCTTTGCTTCCTGCCTAGCGGCCCTCGCCCTGCCGGTTCTGCTCGCCGGCTGCGGCGGCGGTGACAGCATGGCCCGCAGCTTCGGCCTGGTGCGCGAGGGGCCGGACGAGTTCCGCGTGACGACCCGCGCGCCGCTGTCGATTCCGCCGGAGTTCAACCTGCCGCCGCCGCGCCCCGGCGCCCCGCGCCCGCAGGAGACCAGCACCACGCAACAGGCGGCCGCCGTGCTCGCGCCCGAAGCGACCTTGGACGGCGAGGCCCCCGCGCCCGCCGCCGGCACGCCCAGCACCGGGCAGTCGGCGCTGGTCTCCGCCGCCGGGCGTGGCGCCCCCGATCAATCCGGCATCGCCGCGCCGTCGCGCAGCCTGACGGACCGGCTGATGTTCTGGAATGGCGGCGCCCCGTCGAGCGACGCGGTCATAGACCCCGACCGCGAGGCGCAGCGCCTGCGCG
>NZ_BANB01000493.1 GCF_000964365.1 Acidisphaera rubrifaciens HS-AP3
CTCACCGCACGCGGTGCGCCAGCACGATGACCGCCGCGCCGACCAGGCACAGCCCGGCGCCGAGCACGTCCCACCGGTCCGGGCGCGTCCCCTCCGCCGCCCACAGCCACAGCAGCGCCGTCGCGATATAGACGCCGCCATAGGCGGCATAGGCGCGGCCGGCGGCATCGCTGCCCACGCGGGTGAGCAGCACGGCGAACAGCAGCAGCGCCGCCGCCCCCGGCAGCACCCACAGGGCGGACCGGCCGAGCCGGAGCCAGGCCCAGAAGGCGAAGCAGCCCGCGATCTCGGCCAGAGCGGCCCCGGCATAGGCGGCGATCGTGCCCACGACCTCTCCCCTGACATCTCCGCCGCGGACGCGGCGGCGCGGCGTTGGCAGGCACACCGCGCCGCCTTATCTCATGGGACATGAACGATCCGTCCACCGACCGGCACATCAGCGACCGGGATTTCGACGCGGCCCTCGTGGGCGCCGCCATGGCCATCGCGGGCGAGAAGGGCTGGCGCGCGGTCAGCGTGGTGCGGGCGGCCCAGCGCGCGGGCCTCGATCTCGCCCGCGCGCGGGCGCGGTTTCCCGGAAGCCTCGCGATCCTGATGCGCTTCGGCGTGATGGCCGATCAGGCGGCGCTGACCGCCGCCGCGGCGGCCACCGGCCCGGTCCGCGACCGGCTGTTCGACATGATCATGCAGCGCTTCGACGTGCTGCAGGCGCATCGCGACGGCGTACGCGCCGTGCTGCGCCACCTGCCGTCCGATCCGCCGCTGGCGCTGCTGATGACGATGGCCAGCAAGCGCAGCATGGCTTGGCTCCTCGACGGCGCCGGCGTCGGCACCACGGGCCTGCGTGGCGCGCTGCGGGTGCGCGGCCTGCTGGCGGTGTGGCTCTACGCGGTGCGGGCCTGGGAGCATGACGACAGCGCGGACCTGTCCGCCACGATGCGCGCGGTGGACGCCGCCCTCGGCCGGGCGGAGGAGGCGGAGCGGATGCTGCATCCCGGCCGCCCGGCGACGGTAAAGACCGAAGACCATGCTGCCGACCCCGGGCCGGCAGTCCCCGAGGCCCACGAGGCGGCCGCCGCCGCCCCGGTCGAGCCGCCGCCGCCCCCCGAACCCCCCGCGGCTCCCCCGGCCGAGCCGCCCCCGCCGGCCTCGCCGCAGGTCTGACGCCGTCGCGGGGAGTTTCATGCGCCGGATCATTGAGACCGGGAGGCGACCGGTCTAGCGTCGGGGCCGGAGGTCCGGTGCGGCCGGACCCATCAGGCAGGAGCGTGCCATGTCCGACTTGCCCAACCCGATGAAGGCGCTGTCCGAGTTCGATTTCACCAAGTTCTTCAACGAGATGAAGATGCCGGTCATGCCCGGCCTCGATGCGTTCGTCGCGTCCTACCGGCGCAACATGGAGACCCTGTCCGCGGCCAACCGCGTGGCGCTCGAGGGTGCGCAGATGGTCGCCCGCCGGCACATGGAGATCATGCAGCAGGCGATGGCCGAGCTGACCGAGACGATGAAGGCCGTCGCCTCCGTCGAGAGCGCGCCGGCCAAGGCGGCGAAGCAGGCCGAACTGCTCAAGCAGTCCTATGAGCACGCCGTCGCCAACCTCAAGGAGCTGTCGGACCTGATCCAGCACGCCAACAACGAGGCGATCGCCCTGCTCAACAAGCGCTTCGCCGAGGCGATGGACGAGGTTCGCACCATCATGGACAAGGCAGCGATCAAGGGCTGACCTAGACGCCGAACAGCCGCCGCGCCGCGCGGGTGAGCGGGCGCTCCACCGCGCGGTGCACGGCCACCGCCAGCGCCAGGCTGATCGCACAGGCCACGATTATATAGGACAGCACGACGGCCGACCCGCCGTTCGCCGGCCAGATGCGGTCGAGAAGCCGCATCGGGAACGGGTGGACGAGATAAAGCGCATACGACGCATCGCCCAGCGCCACCGCCCGCCCGAACCAGCGTCCTCCCCACCGCCCGGCCGGCGCGACCGGCGGCCCGAGTACGGCCGCCCCGACCAGCGCCGCCGCC
>NZ_BANB01000492.1 GCF_000964365.1 Acidisphaera rubrifaciens HS-AP3
GCCGCCGCCGCCGGCTTCCGGGGCGCCTGAGCGATGGCCCGCATCAGCCGCGCGGAATATGCCGCGCTGTACGGCCCGACGACGGGCGACGGCATACGCCTCGGCGATACCTCGCTGATCGCGGTCGTCGAGCACGATCACGCGGTCTATGGCGACGAATGCCTGCATGGCGGCGGCAAGACGTTGCGCGACGGCATCGGCATGGTCGCGGGCGTCACGGCGGCGCAGGGCGCGCTGGACATGCTGCTGTGCAACGTCGTGCTGATCGATCCGGTGATCGGCATCGTCAAGGGTGATCTCGGCATCAAGGACGGGCGCGTCCACGGCTTCGGCAAGGCCGGCAATCCCGCCATCATGGACGGCGTCGATCCGCGGCTGATCGTCTCCGCCGGCACCACGGTGCGCGACTGCGAGGGGCTGGTGGCGACGCCGGGCGGCATCGACGTGCACGTGCATTTCGACAGCGCCGCCCTGCCGGACCACGCCATCGCGTCCGGTATCACGACGATGATCGGCGGCTCGCTCGGCCCGATCACGGTGGGCATCGATTCCGGCGGCCCGTTCAACACCGCGCGCATGCTGCAGGCGGCGGAGGCGTGGCCGGTCAATTTCGGCTTCCTCGGCCGCGGCAACACGCACCGGCCCGACGCGCTGCTGGAACAGCTCGAGACCGGCGTGCTGGGGCTGAAGATCCACGAGGACTGGGGCGCGATGCCGGCGGCGATCGATGCCTGTCTGCGGTTCGCCGACCAGCATGATTTCCAGGTGCAGCTGCACACCGACACGCTGAACGAAAGCGGCTTCGTCGAGGACACGCTGGCGGCGATCGGCGGCCGCACGATCCACATGTACCACACGGAAGGCGCGGGCGGCGGCCATGCGCCGGACATCATCCGGGTGGCCGGCATCGCCAACTGCCTGCCGAGTTCGACCAACCCGACCAATCCCTACACGGTCAACACGTTCGACGAACACCTCGACATGACGATGGTGTGCCATCACCTCAATCCGCGCGTGCCGGAGGACGTGGCCTTTGCCGAAAGCCGCATCCGGGCGCAGACGATCGCGGCGGAGGACGTGTTGCACGACATGGGCGCGATCTCCATGCTCGGGTCCGACAGCCAGGGCATGGGACGCATCCACGAGGTGATCTGCCGCACCTGGCAGCTGGCGAGCAAGATGCGCGACCAGCGCGGCCGGCTGCCGGAAGATCAGGCCGGGCGCGGCGACAACGCGCGCATCATGCGTTACCTTGCCAAATACACGATCAACGCCGCGCGCACGTTCGGCATCGACGCGCATGTGGGATCGCTGGAGGCCGGCAAGATCGCGGACATCGTCGTATGGCGGCCGGCGTTCTTCGGCATCAAGCCGGAGCTGGTGATCAAGGGCGGCTTCATCGCCTGGGGCGCGATGGGCGACAGCGCCGCGTCGCTGATGACCTGCGAGCCGATGCAGCTGCGCCCGCAATGGGGCGCGTTCGGGCGGGCCGCGCCGGCGCTGTCCGCGTGCTTCGTGCATCCGCGCGCGATCGAGGCGCGGCTGGGTGAACGGCTCGACCTGCGCAAGGCGCTGCTGCCGGCGCAGGGGACGCGGGGGCTGCGCAAGTCGGACATGCTGCACAACACGGCGCTGCCGGACATGCGCGTCGATCCCGAGACGTTCGACGTCTATGTCGACGGCCAGATCGCGACCTGCGCACCGCTGTCGGTGGTGCCGCTCGGCCAGCGCTACATGCTGCGATGACGGCGGCACGCATCGGCATCGGCGGCCCGGTCGGCGCCGGCAAGACGGCGCTGATCGAGGCGCTGATCCCCGTCCTGCGCGCGCGCGGCGTCGATCTGGCGGTGGTGACCAACGACCTCGTCACCGCCGAGGATGCGGAGCGTCTGCGCCGCTCCGGCCTGATCGAGCCGGCGCGGGTGCGCGCGGTCGAGGCGGGCGCCTGTCCGCATACGGTGATCCGCGAGGACCCGACGCTGAACATCGTGGCCGGCGACGCGCTGGAGCGGGACTATCCGGCGCTCGACCTGCTGATCTACGAAAGCGGCGGCGACAACCTTGCCTCCACCTTCTCGCTCGATCTGGTGGACTGGTGGATCTTCGTCATCGACGTCGCGGGCGGCGACGACATCCCGCGCAAGCGCGGGCCGGGCGTGCTGCGTTGCGACTTGCTGGTGGTCAACAAGACCGATCTCGCGCCGTACGTGGGCGTCGATCTCGACCGCATGCTGGACGAGGCGCGCGCGGTGCGGGCGGGACGGCCGGTGATCGCCACCGACGCGCGGCGCGGCGCGGGGATAGGGGCGGTCGCGGACGCGATCATCGCGGCGGTGCTGTTCGACCGGCACGACTGACATGCGCCATGCCACGCTGGTCTTCGCCGTCGCGGGCGGCCGCACCGATCTGCTGCGCGCGCTGACGCCGTATCCGTTCCACGTCACGCGGCCGTTCTATCTTGACCGCGCGCTGCCGGACGTCGCGACGCTGTATCTGCAATCGACGTCGGGCGGGCTGTACGGCGACGACGACCTGCTGCTCGACATCGCGGTCGGGCCCGGCGCGCGCGCCATGGTGACGACGCAGGCCGCGACCATCGCGCGCCACGGCCGGGGCGGCACGGCGCGCATGACGACGCGGATCGAGGTCGCGCCGGGCGGGGTGCTGGTCCACGCTCCCGATCCGCTGGTGATGTTTCCCGGCGCGCGGGTCGCGGCACGGACGGAAATCACCCTGCATGCGGGGGCGGCGCTGCTGTGCCTGGATGGTTTCGCCTGTCATGATCCGGGCGGCGGGCGGGCGGCGTTCGACCGGCTGGACGCGCGCACCGTCGTGCGCCGCCCGGACGGGCGTGTGCTTCTGGCCGAGGCGGGGGTGATCGAGGGCGCGGCGTTTGACGGCCCCGCCTCGCCGCTCGGCCCCTATGCGGCGTACGGCAGCGCGCTGCTGCTCGGCGCGCGCGAGGCGCCTGCGGACTGGCAGGCGGCGGCGGACGCGGCAGGGTGCCTC
>NZ_BANB01000491.1 GCF_000964365.1 Acidisphaera rubrifaciens HS-AP3
GCCGACATCCTGCCCTCCGCCGCGCTGACACCCGACTATCAACGGCTGCAGAACGCCCGGCTGCAGGACGAGGCGGCGGCGCGTTTTTCGCGGGCCGACATGCTGGCGTTCTTCGACGTGATCGTGGGCGGCGACATGGCGACCGCCGGGGGGCGGCTGCTGGGCGCCAATCTGCGCCGCATCCGCGCGACGGTCGCGGCGCTGGACGAGACGGAGCCCGGCTGAGCCCACGCGGCCCTGGACGCGGGCCGGGGCGGCGTGCGAGTGGTCGGGGCCATGTCCGAACGTTTCCTTGTCACCGGCGGCGCCGGCTATGTCGGCAGCCATCTCGTGCTGGCCCTTCTCGACCGCGGCGACGAGGTCGTGGTCATCGACAACCTGCGCACCGGCCACCGCGCCGCCCTCCCCGCCGGGGTCCGGCTGGTGGTGGGCGATGCCGGCGATCCGGCGCTGCTGGACGCCGTGCTGGGCGAGGGCGGGTGGTCGGCGGCGTTCCACTTCGCCTCCCTGTCGCTGGTCGGCGAGAGCATGCGCGAGCCGTATCGCTATCTGCTGGAGAACGCGGCGACGGGCATCCGGCTGATCGAGGCCTGTGTCCGTCACGGCGTGCGCCGTTTCGTGCTGTCGTCCACCGCCAACCTGTTCGATCAGGCGGACCGCGACCTGATCGACGAGACGACGCCGATCGTGCCCGGCTCGCCGTACGGCGAGAGCAAGCACATGGTCGAGCGGGCGCTGCTGTGGGCCGACCGCATCCACGGCCTGCGCAGCGCGTGCCTGCGCTACTTCAACGCCGCCGGGGCCGATCCGCAGGGGCGCATCGGCGAGGACCATGACCCGGAGACGCATCTGATCCCGCTCGCGATCGACGCGGCGCTCGGGCGCATCCCGCCGTTGAACGTCTTCGGCGACGACTATCCGACGCCGGACGGCACCTGCGTGCGCGACTACATCCATGTCGCCGATCTGGCGGACGCGCATCTGCGCGTGCTCGACGTGCTGACGACGCGCAGCGCGACGTACAACCTCGGCAACGGGCGCGGCCATTCGGTGCGCGAGGTGATCGACACGGTGGGCCGCATCGCCGGCCGGCCGGTGCCGCACGTCGTCGCGGGACGGCGGGCGGGCGATCCGGCGACCCTGGTCGCGGGGTCGGCGCGGATGCGCGCCGAGACCGGGTGGACGCCGCGGCATGCGTCGCTCGACGACATCGTGGCGACCGCGCATGCGTGGCGCCTCGCCCATCCCGGCGGCTACGGCGCGAACTGACGCGCCGGCGCGACGGCCCTAGTTGCCGGGGCTGAGGCGGCGCAGCCGGGCGAGGTCCGCCTCGGCGCGGGCGAGATCGTCGGCG
>NZ_BANB01000490.1 GCF_000964365.1 Acidisphaera rubrifaciens HS-AP3
GTGTGGTCGGCCATGACAGGCGGCTGACCGGCTATGCCTGGGGCATCGCGCGCAAGCGGGCGCTGCTGGCGCGGGAGGGCGCGCTCGACGCCAGCGACGCGCCCGGATCGGGGCGCGCGGACCCCGCCTAACGCGCGTCGAGGGCGGCGCGCATCCAGGCCCCGGCCTCGGCGATCGCCGCGCGGGCGGGCGTCAGGAGCGTGTGGAACAGGTGCCAGACATGGATCATGTCCGGCCAGACCGAGAGCGTCACCCGCACGTCCGCCGCCCCGGCACGCGCCGCGAGCCGCGTCGCGTCGTCGAGCAGCGTCTCCGCCGTGCCGACTTGGAGCAGCAGCGGCGGCAGGCCGCGCAGATCGGCGAACAGCGGCGAGGCGCGGGGATCGCCCGGGTCCGCGCCCTGCAGGTACTGGCGCGCGAGGTCGTCGAGATATTCGCGCGAGATCATGGGATCGACCGCCGCCTTGGCCGCGATGCTGGCCCCCGTGTTGCCGAGATCGACCCAGGGCGAGATGCAGAAACCGCCCGCCGGCATCGGGCCGCCCGCGTCGCGCAGCGCGATCAGCGTCGCCATCACCAGGCCGCCGCCCGCGCTGTCACCCGCAAGCACGATGCCCCCGGGCGGGACGCCGCTGTCGAGCAGGAACCGGTAGGCCGCCCCCGTATCCTCGAACGCCGCCGGGAACGCCGATTCGGGCGCGCGGCGGTAGTCGATGGCGAGGGTGCGCGCCCCGGCGAGGCGGCCGAGATGGCTGACCATGCTGCGGTGGCTGGCGATCGAGCCGGAGACGTAGCCGCCGCCATGCACATAGAGGATGACGCGGCCCGGATCGGCCTCCGGGGTGGCGGTCCATTCAGCCGGCACGCCGCCGGCATCGACGGGGGTGGCGGTCGCGCCGGGGGCGAGGGGGAAGGCGCCGAACACCTCGTCGAGCCGGCGGCGCCGGCCGGCGAGGTCGGGCGGCCGCGGGCTGGCGGCCAGCCGCGCGCGTATCTCCGCGATTTCGCTGCCGGCCGGTCGGTCGCCTATGCCCAGCCCCTGCGGTGCCCCTGACGGTCACGCTAGAGGCTGCGGCTTCCCGGGGTCAATTCGTATCTGTGACGATCGCCGCGGGTGGGAGGCGATCAGGTCTCTTCGGGCTCGCTGTCGGTCTCGACCTCGATCTCGCCGCCGATCGTGTCGTCGCCGTCCTCGAGATCGGACGCGTCTTCCAGCACGTCGTCCTCGACTTCCTCGTCGGCGACCTCGACATCGACGTCGACATCCTCGCCGGGCTCCGCCGCGACGACCTTCTTGGGGCGCTTGTCCTCCGGCGCGTTGCCGGTCGGGCGGCGCGGGCGCGGCTGATCGGCCGGCTGCACGGTCGCGCATTTCGGACAGATCGCCGGCACCTTGCGTAGATCATAGAAGCGGGTGCTGCACGAGACGCAGACACGCTTGGTACCGAGTTCGGGCTTGACCATCGGGCGCTTTCGCACGCCGGCCACGGGGGCCGGTCTCGGGGTGGATTGGCTGCGAGCCGGGGCGTCTGCCATCCTTGCGCGGGGCTGTCAAACGCGCCGTGCCGCCGCGCCTGTCAAAGCCCGGGGCCGCGTGCTATCCGCCGCCGCCGTCATGACCGCATCCGCTCCCCATCCCTCGTCCGCGCCCCACGGCCCCGCCGGACCCCGCTCTGCACGCCAGCAAGGAGAGAACAGCCATGTT
>NZ_BANB01000489.1 GCF_000964365.1 Acidisphaera rubrifaciens HS-AP3
AGGCCCGCGCCGCCGAACAGCGCCTCGCCTCCCTGCGCGAGCAGGTGGTGCGCGCCGAGGGGCTGGCCGCGCAGGCGGCGCAGGCGGCGGAGGTGGTCGCCGAACGCATCGTCGAACGCCTCGGCCCCGATGCCACCCTGCCGGACCCGCCTGACGGGGCGGGCGCCGAGCAGGAGGAGAAGGCACGCAAGCGGCTCGAACGCCTGACGCGCGAGCGCGACGAGATGGGTCCCGTCAACCTGCGCGCCGAGATCGAGGCGGGCGAGGTGGAGACGCAGATCGCCGCGATCCTGCGCGAAGGCGAGGAGCTGACCGCCGCCATCGCCAAGCTGCGCGGCTCGATCGGCCATCTCAACCGCGAGGGACGCGAGCGGCTGTCGGCGGTGTTCGCCCAGGTGGACAAGCATTTCCAGGCGCTGTTCACCCGCATGTTCGGCGGCGGGCGGGCGCATCTGGCCCTCGTCGGCTCCGATGATCCGCTGGAGGCGGGGCTGGAGATCTACGCGCAGCCGCCGGGCAAGAAGCTCGCGACGCTGTCGCTGCTGTCGGGCGGCGAGCAGGCGCTCGCGGCCATGTCGCTGATCTTCGCCGTCTTCCGCTGCAACCCGGCGCCGATCTGCGTGCTCGACGAGGTGGACGCGCCGCTCGACGAGGCGAACGTGGAACGGTTCTGCAACCTCGTGGACGACATCGCCCGCGACACCGACACGCGCTTCCTCGTCGTCACCCATCACGCGCTGACGATGGCGCGCATGGACCGGCTTTACGGCGTGACGATGCAGGAACGCGGCGTCTCGCGCGTGCTGTCGGTCGATCTCGCCCGTGCCGCCGCGATGGCGGAGGCGCCGCGCATGGCGGCGGAATAACCCGCCGCCCGGCGCCCCGACTCAGACGATCAGCTTCCGGTACAGATGCCAGGTCGCGTGCCCGAGGATCGGCATCACGACCGCAAGCCCGACCAGCAGCGGGATCGACCCGAGGATCAGTCCCCCCGCGACCACCGCGCCCCACACCGCCATGGGCAGCTTGTTCGCCCATACCGCCGCCGCCGAGGCGCGCAGCGCGACCGTCACCTGCAGCCCCGCCGTGGCGGCGAGCGGGCGATCGACGAGCAGCGGGAAGGACACGACGCCGAGGATCAGGGCGGCCGCCGCGAACAGGAAGCCCACCCCGTTGCCCAGGATCAGCAGCGCCCAGCCGGCGCGCGTCGTGAAAACCGCGTGCAGCCACGCGCCGGAGGCCGCCGTCTCCAGCGCCTGCCGGCCGAGCGTCGCCTCGAACACCGCCGCCGCCGCGTAGAGCCACAGCACGAACAGCGCGCCGAGCAGCAGGCCGAGCAGCACGATCGCGCCGAGCTGCGGCGAGTGCCGCACGTCGAACGCGTCGCCCCAGGACACGGGCTTGCCCGCCTCGCGCCGCTTGCTCATCTCGTACAGGCCGACGGCCGCGAACGGGCCGAGCAGCGCGAAGCCCGAGACCATCGGATAGATCAGCGGCAGAGCGTCCGCCCCCGACGCGATGCGGCCGAGCACGAGGCCGAGCACCGGGTAGATCAGCGCCAGCAGGATCAGGTGCGCCCGGCTGTCGCGGAAATCGTCCAGCCCCTGTCGCAGGGCCGCGAGGACGTCCGCGACGGTGATCCGCCGGACCGCCAGCGGTGCCACGACGACGCCGGCGCCCGCCGGCCGTGCGTCGGCCAGTGTGTTGCTTGTCATTGTCGTTGCCTCCCGACGTTGCGGCCGGGCAGGCGCCTGCGTGGCGGCGTCAGGCGGGGCAGTCAGCCGGCTCCCCAGGGGGCGCTGTCACGACACGGCGCGACCAGCCAAGCGATAGGTGTAAAGGTTCCCAACGCTGTTTGCGACAGTTGTATGCAATGCCGGGCACCCTGCCGGTGATTTTCAGCCGCGCTCAAACGAAGGGAGTGGGAATGTGAAGATTGTCCTGCCGCTCGATCAGGCATCAGTGCCAGAAATCGAATTCGAGCACTCAGCAATTCTTATAATCGTGAATAAAACAATGGATGCGGCCTCCAGCGTCTACGAGGCCGTGCGCTGTGCCTGGAAACTTAACCCAAAGCGCGCGGGGGCCTGTGACCTTGTAATGGCGGTCTACCAGCGCATCGTCATAGGAGTCTTTATCGCCGAGAGGTGGATACCGGCCACGGTAGCCAGTTTCCCGACCATGAAGACCGACGTGCCGAGACGCTGGGGCTTCGTCGGCCGCGAAGCCCCAGCAGAGATCGGCAACATCTATCTGATGCGGCGCGTGCCAGACGCGATGCGACCCAAAGGTGCCGCCAATCCGATTATGTACAGTCAACTGGGTGGGAAGCAGTTGCTTCCCGTCACGCCGCGCCCTTCGCTTCCTTCCGGTAGGCGTGGAGGATGAACTCCGTGTAGCCGTTGGGCTGGGCGCGGCCCTCGAACACCAGGGCGCAGGCGGCGCGGAAGGCGGGGCCGTCATAGGACGGGGCCATCGGGCGGTAGTTGGGGTCGTCCTCGTTCTGCTTGTCCACCACCTCCGCCATGCGGCGCATCACCGCCATCACCTGCTCGCGGGTGACGACGCCGTGCAGCATCCAGTTGGCGATGTGCTGGCTGGAGATGCGCAGGGTCGCGCGGTCCTCCATCAGCCCCACGTTGTTGATGTCCGGCACCTTGGAGCAGCCGACGCCCTGGTCGATCCAGCGCACGACGTAGCCGAGGATGCCCTGCGCGTTGTTCTCCAGCTCCGCCTCGATATCCTCCTCCGACCAGTTGGCGCCGGTGGCGACGGGGATGGTCAGCAGGTCGCGCAGCGGCTTGCGCTTGCGGCTGGCGATCGCCTGCTGGCGGGCGGCGACGTCCACGTGATGGTAGTGGATCGCGTGCAGCGTCGCGGCGGTGGGCGAGGGGACCCAGGCAGTGTTGGCACCGGCGCGCGGGTGCTCGTCCTTGATCAGCAGCATCTCCGCCATGCGGTCGGGCGCCGCCCACATGCCCTTGCCGATCTGCGCCCGGCCCGGCAGGCCGCAGGCGATGCCGATATCGACGTTCTGATCCTCGTAGGCGCGTATCCAGGTGCTGCCCTTCATCGCCGTCTTGCGGATCATCGGGCCGGCTTCGATCGAGGTGTGGATCTCGTCGCCGGTGCGGTCGAGGAAGCCGGTGTTGATGAACACCAGCCGGTGCCGGGCGGCGGCGATGCACGCCTTCAGGTTGACGCTGGTGCGCCGTTCCTCGTCCATGATGCCGATCTTGATCGTGTGGCGCGCGAGGCCGAGCAGATCCTCAACCGCCGCGAACAGCGCGTCGGCGAAGGCGACCTCCTCCGGCCCGTGCATCTTCGGCTTGACGATGTAGATCGACCCGGCGCGGCTGTTCCGCAGCGCGCCGAGGCCGCGGACGTCATGCATGGCGATCAGCGAGGTGACGGCGGCGTCGAGCATCCCCTCGGGGATGTCATGCCCCTCGGCATCCAGTACGGCATCGGTATACATGTGGTGGCCGACGTTGCGTACCAGCAACAGGCTGCGGCCCGGCACCACGTAGTCGCCGCCATGCCCCTCGTAGACGCGGTCGGGATTGAGGCGGCGGGTGACGGTCTGGCCGCCCTTGTCGAAGGTCTCGACGAGGTCGCCCTTCATCAGGCCGAGCCAGTTGCGATAGACCGTGACCTTGTCCTCGGCGTCGACGGCGGCGACGCTGTCCTCCAGGTCGGCGATGGTGGTGACGGCGGATTCCATCAGCACGTCGGCGACATGCGCCTGATCGTGCCGGCCGATGCGGTCCTGCGGGTCGATGTCGATTTCGATGTGCAGGTTGTTGTGGCGGATCAGCACGGTCGAAAGGGCATAGCCCGGGCCGCGCCAGCCGACGAACTGTGCCGGGTCGGCCAGGCTGGTGACCGTGCCGTCGATCAGCCGGACCAGCAGCGCGGCGCCGTCGCGCATATAGGCGACCGCCTCCGCGTGGCTGCCCTGTTCGAGCGGGGCGGCGCGGTCCAGCAGGTCGCGGGCGCGCGCGACGACGCGGGCGCCACGCACGCGGTTATAGCCGCGACCGCGCACGGCGCCGCCCTCCTCCGGTATGGCGTCGGTACCGTACAGCGCGTCGTACAGGCTGCCCCAGCGCGCGTTGGCGGCGTTCAGCGCATAGCGGGCGTTGCTGACCGGCACCACCAGCTGCGGCCCTGCGATGCTGGCGATTTCCGGGTCCACGCCGGTCGTGTCGATGGTGACGTCCTCGGGCTCCGGCTGGAGATAGCCGATGTCGCGCAGGAACATCTCATAGCCGGCGATGTCGGACGGGCGGCCGCGGTTGGTGCGGTGCCATTCGTCCAGCTGCGCCTGCAACTGGTCGCGCGCGACCAGGAGGCGGGTGTTGCGTGGTGCGAATTCCGCCACGATACGGGCGAACCCGGTCCAGAACGCCTCCGGCGCGAGACCGAGGCCCGGCAGCGCCTCGTCGGCGATGAAGTCATACAGCGGGCGGGCGACGCGCAGTCCGCCGACATCGACACGATCCATGCTTCCCATCCTTTGCGATGCCCGGCCGCACCCTCCCGGCTGAGGCCGGGTTTGTCGAGACCTATTAGCGAAACCACATGATTTCTCATTGATAAATGAGATTTCCTGATGGAATTAGCCCCGCCCGATAACTGGGTGCAATGGTAGGCAAACCGCTATAACAGTTGAAATACAACGATGGGCGCGCGGCGCGTTTTTCAGACGGCGCGCATGTAATAGACCCGCCTCGGCCGACGCGGCCCTTTACGAACATCTGGCAACGACAATAAGGTTTAGGTAACGACGGCGTCATGAGGCGCGGCCTCGGGTCCGTGTCGTGGGGGGAGAACGAATGAGCACCTTGAACATCAACGGCACGAGCCACGCGGTGGACGTGCCCGGCGATACGCCGCTGCTGTGGGTGATCCGCGAACACCTGCAGATGACCGGCACCAAGTTCGGCTGCGGCGCCGGCCTGTGCGGCGCCTGCACCGTGCACCTGAACGGCGAGGCGATGCGCTCGTGCCAGACGTCGGTCGCCGACGCCGCCGGCAAGAAGATCACCACGATCGAGGGGATCGATCCGCACGGCCAGCACCCGCTGCAGAAGGCGTGGGTGGCCGAGCAGGTGCCGCAATGCGGCTACTGCCAGTCCGGCCAGATCATGCAGGCCGCGTCGTTGCTGGCGAAGAACAACGCGCCCACGAAACAGGAAGTGGTCGACCACATGGACGGCAATCTCTGCCGCTGCATGTCCTACGTCCGCATCCAGCGCGCCGTGATGCGCGCCGCCGCCGAAATGCGCGGCGAGCCGGGGGTCTGAGCCATGACGAAGCACAGCAAGATCGACATGCCGGCGCTGTCGCGCCGCCATTTCATGGCCGTGACCGGCGCCGCCGGCCTCATGGTCGGCTACGCCGCGATGCCCGACGCGAACCAGGCGCTCGCGGGCGCGATGTCGCACCCGAAGTTCGAGCCCACGCAGTGGTACTCGATCGGCACCGACGGCCGCGTGACCGTCGTCGTCGGCAAGGCCGAGATGGGGCAGCACATCTCGTCCACCATGGCGCAGCTCGTCGCCGAGGAGCTGGGCGCCGCGTGGAAGGACATGGCGATCACCCTCGCCTCCAACGACCCGAAGTACAACGATCCCGTGCTCGGCGCGCAGATCACCGGCGGCAGCTGGTCCACCGGCATGAACTATGACGCGATGTGCCGCGCGGGCGCGGCCGGGCGCATGGCGCTGATCGCCGCCGCCGCCGAGATGATGGGCGTGCCGGAAAGCCAGCTCACGGCGATCGCCTCGCACGTCGTGGACACCAAGTCCGGCAAGAAGCTGCCGTTCGGCAAGATCGTCGCCGGCGGTAAGGCCAACAAGGTCTTCACCGCCGACGAGCTGAAGGCGATCAAGCTCAAGACCGCGGATCAGTACACGATCATCGGCCACTCGGTCCCGCAGCTCGACATCCCGCCGAAGACCAACGGCACGGCGAAATACGGCATCGACGCCTTTGCGCCCGGCATGGTCTACGGCATGCCGGTGACGCCGCCGGTGCGCTATGGCGCCACGGTGAAGTCGGTGGACGACAGCGAGGCGAAGAAGGTCCCGGGCTTCATCCGCGCCGTGGTGGTCGAGGACAAGACCGGCACCACGACCGGCTGGGTCGTCTCGGTCGCAAAGACCTACGAAGCCGCCAAGAAGGCCGGCGCGGCGCTGAAGATCGACTATGACCTCGGCCCGAACGCCAAGGTGGACGACGCCGCCATCCTCGCGGAATCGCGCCGCCTGCACGAGGACGGAACCGAGGGCTTCCTGTTCGTCAAGGAAGGCGATGCCGAGGGCGCGCTGAAGACGGCGCCGAAGGTGCTGGAGGCCGAGTACACCACCAGCATCAACATCCATGCGCCGATGGAGCCGATGAACGCGCTCGCCATGGAGAAGGACGGCGAGTGGCATATCTACACGGGTAACCAGTTCTTCACCCGCACGACCGCCATCGCCGCCGCCATCGCGGGCGTCGATCCGAAGAAGATCGTGCTGCACCAGCATTTCCTGGGCGGCGGCTTCGGCCGGCGTCTGGAAAGCGACATGGTGGTGCCGGCGATCGCCGCCGCCAAGGCCGTGGGCAAGCCCGTCAAGTGCATCTACACGCGCGAAGACGACATGCACATGGACTTCACCCGTCCGCTCACCTACCAGCACGTCAAGCTGGGCGTGGACGACAAGGGCCATGCCGTCGCGATGACGCATGACGTCATCGGCGCCTGGCCGACGGCCCGCTGGGGCATCCCCGCCTTCCTGACGCCGTCGGTGGACAAGAAGGGCAGCCACGACAGCTTCACCGTCAACGGCGCCGATTACTGGTACACGGTGCCGAACCACACGGTGAAGAACTTCGAGAACAAGCTCGCGCAGGCGGCGACCCCGTCCGGGCAGCTTCGTTCCGTCGCCCCCGGCTGGACCTTCTGGGCGACCGAGAGCATGTGGGACGAGATGGCGCACGCGACGGGGCAGGACCCGGTCGCGCTGCGTCTGTCGATGCTCGACGGTCTCGGCGACAACGCGGGCAAGAACGGCACGCAGACGCAGGGCGGCGCCAAGCGCCTCGCCAACGTGCTGCGCATCGCCACCGGCCGCGCCGGCTACGGCGTCAACCCGCTGCCGAAGAACGAGGGCATCGGCGTCGCCTGCGTCTCCTCGCAGGAGCGGTCTTCCCCGACCTGGACGGCGTGCGTGGCGCACGTGGCGGTGAACCCGGAGACGGGCGACGTCACGGTCAAGAAGCTCACGCTGGCCATGGACCTCGGCACCGTCGTCAACCCGGACGGCGTGCGCGCGCAGATCGAGGGCTCCGCGCTGTGGGGCATGTCGATCGCGCTGCTGGAAAAGGGGACGCTGAAGGACGGCGGCATCGAGCAGTCGAACTTCGACACCTACACCCCGATGCGCATGAGCAACGTGCCGGAACTCGACATCTCCCTCATCGGCAACGGCGAGCCGGCGGTGGGCTGCGGCGAGCCGGCGGTGACGGTGGTCGCCCCCGCGATCGCCAACGCCATCTTCAACGCGGTGGGCGCGCGCGTGCGCTCGCTGCCGATCACCGCCGACGCGGTGAAGGCGTCGATGAGCAAGGTGTGATCCGCGTCTGACGCCGAACCGACTACGACGCCGCCCGGGGCAACCCGGGCGGCGTTTTCTTTTGCGCGGTTCCGGTCTGCCGCCTCAGCGGGGACGCAGCCGGTCCAGGCGCAGCCGGTCGCGCGCGTCCGTCAGGCGCCGCGCCGCGAGTTCCGCCGTCACCAGCGCCGCCATCCCGCTCGCTCCGGCCAGCAGGAACATCAGCAGGATCTGGTATTTCGTCGCCTCCAGCGGGTCCATGCCGGCGAGGATCTGGCCGGTCATGATGCCGGGCAGGGTGATGATGCCTGCGGCCGACATGGTGTTGATCATCGGCAGCAGCGCCCGCCGCACGCTGGTCGCCACCAGCGGGCGCATCGCCGCCCGCATCGACGCGCCGAGGGCAAGCTGCGCCTCGATCGCCGCCCGCTCGCGCCCGACGCCGCCGAGCAGGCTGTCGAGTGCCAGGCTCGCGCCGTTCATGACGTTGCCGAGGATGATGCCGCTCAAGGGAATGGCATAGCGCGGGTCGTACCACGGACTCGGCCGGATCGCCGTCGTCAGCGCGAGGATGACCGTGAAGCCGGTCGCCGCCGCCACCGCCGAGCCGCCGATCAGCAGGTTGCCGCGCGCGACAAGCCGTTGCTGCGGCCGCGCCGCCACCTCCCGCGCCGCGATCGCCGCCATGGCGACGATCACCAGCGCGGTGATCGCCGGGTTGGCGACGGCGAACACCGCGCGCAGCAGATAGCCGACCAGGATCAGCTGTACCACCATCCGCACCGACGCGATGGCGAGCGCGCGGTGCAGGCCGAGGCTGAAGCCGATCGACAGCCCGGCATCGATCAGCACCAGGCTCGCCGCGACCAGCAGGTCGGGCAGGGTGAGGGGGATCGCGTGCATCAGAGGTCGGCGAAGCGCCGGTCGGCGATGCGGCGGCGGATCGTGCCGAGCCGCATCGCCTGCTCCGGCCGGTGCGTGACCAGGATCAGCAGCAGCCCGGCCGCCATACGTTCGCGCAGCAGGTCCTCCACCGGCCCGATCGAGGCCTCGTCGAGGGCGGCGGTCGGCTCGTCGGCCAGTAGCACGCGCGGGTGGCGCAGCAGGCCGCGGATCAGGGCGAGGCGCTGGCGCTCGCCGGTGGACAGGCGGGCGACGGGGCCCGCCAGATGCGCCTCCGTCAGGC
>NZ_BANB01000488.1 GCF_000964365.1 Acidisphaera rubrifaciens HS-AP3
GCGCGCAGGCGCTGGCGCGCGCTCTCCTGGCCGGGGCGGCCGGCGGCATCGAGGATGGCGTCGGGGGCGGGGGCGGCGGGGCCGGCGAGGATGTGTGGCGCGTTCATGTTCGCTTTATGTTCTGGCGTGCGCCGGCGAGGCAACGAATTTCCGCGCCCGGCGGCTTCCGGCTCGGGGCCGGCGCGCTGGGTGCGGGGCACGGGCGTCAGCGCGTCGCGACGATGAACAGGCGCGGGAAGGGCAGCAGCACGGCGCCGTCCGGCTGCCGCGGATAGGCCGCGGCCACCAGGGCGCGGTAGCGCGCGAGGAAACCCGCGCGCGCGGCATCGTCGAGCGGGGCCAGGAACGGGCGCAGCCCGGTTCCGCGCACCCATTCGACCACCGCGTCGGCGCCGCCGCCGAGGGCGTGGACATAGGTGGTGCGCCAGATGTCCACCCGCGCGCAGACCGGGCGCAGCAGCCTGTAGTACCAGTCCGCCCGCGCGATCGGGCCGCGCGCGGCGGCGACGCCCTCCAGCGCCGCGGCCCACGGCGCCTCGGCCGCCACGGCGCGCATCAGGGCGTGCGACGGCTCGTCGTGATTGTCCGGCATCTGCACCGCGAGGCTGCCGCCCGGCGCCAGCATGCCGGCGAGGCGGGGCAGCAGGGTGGCGTGATCGGGCACCCATTGCAGCGCGGCGTTGGACAGGATGACGTCACATTGCGTCTCCGCCCGCCACGCCGCGATGTCGCCGCGCAGGAAGCCGATGCCGGGCAGCCGGCGGCAGGCGGCGTCGAGCATATCGGGAGAGCTGTCCACCCCGTTCACCACCGCCGCCGGATAGCGGTCGATCAGCACGGCGGTGGAATTGCCGGGGCCGCAGCCGAGATCGACGGCGCGCAGCACCCGCTCGGGCCGCGCCGGCACCGCCGCCAGCAGGTCGCGCACCGGGCGTGTCCGCTCCTCCTCGAACAGGGCGTACTGGGTGGCGGACCAACCGGGTCCGGACCCGTCGGCGCGGGGGGGCGGCGTCATCGCGGGTTCATCGCGTCAGTCGTCCAGGCGGCGGGCCTCGTCGGGGAGCATGATCGGGATGCCGTCGCGGATCGGGAAGGCGAGCCCGGCCTTGCGGCTGATCAGCTCGCCCCGCGCGCGGTCATATTCAAGCGTGGTCTTGGTGACCGGGCAGACCAGGATTTCCAGCAGCCGCGGATCGACCTCGACCGGCGGGGCGTCTGGATCGCCCAGATGGTCGGCGGCATGGGCGGCTTCATGGGCGGCTTGGGCGTCGGGATCGGTCATCGTCATCCTCGGCGGGTCAGCTGGCGAGCGCGGCGCCGCCGGGCGAGTCGTGGCCGCCCATGCGCAGCAGCGCGTAGAGCGCGTGGGCGCGGTCGGCGGCGCCCGGTGCCTCCAGCAGCGCCTGTTTCTCCGGCGGCGAGAAGGGGCAGACCATGCACAGCGTCGTCACCAGCGTCTCGTCCGGCATGTGCGACACGGCGTCCCAGTTGGCCTCCAGCCCGGCGCGGTCGAAATAGCCGCGCAGGGCCGCGACCAGGTCGGCGCGGGGCACGGGCAGCGCGTCCATGTCCGGGGCGAGATCATCCTCGAACCCGTCATAGACGGCTTCTACGCGCCGGTAGCCGCGCTGCATCGCGACTTCCTTCGTCACGCGGAACCGGGCGATGCCGGTGAGGGTGATGAGGTAGCGCCCGTCCTCGGTCTCGCTGAAGGAGGACAGGCGGCCGAGGCAGCCGACGGTGTAGAGGCCCGGACCGGTCTCGCCGCGCGGCAGCGCGGGGTCGGGCTGGATCATGCCGAACATGCGGCCCTGCGCGAGCGCGTCCTCCACCATCGCGAGGTAGCGGGGTTCGAAGATGTTGAGCGGCAGCTTGCCCTGCGGCAGCAGCAGGGCGCCGGTCAGCGGAAAGACCGGAAAGACGCGCGGCAGGCCGGACTGATCCGGCCGGGGCGCTGCCATCATCGCCGTCAACTGAAGAGCAGTGCCGAAAGCTTCCGCCGGGCCGCCATCGCCACCGGGTCCTCCAGACCCCAGGCCTCGAAGAACTTGAGCAGTTGAAGTCGCGCCGCCTCCTCGTTCCAGGCGCGGTCGCGCCGGATGATGTCGAGCAGCGCCGCCGCCGCCTCCTCCCGCCGGCCAAGGGCGTTGAGCGCGGTCGCGAGGTCATAGCGGGCCTGATGATCGGTCGGGTCGGCGGCCAGCCGCGCCTCGTAGGCAGCGAGCTGCGCGCCGGCGCGACGGCCCTCCTGCGCGAGGACGAGCGCGCTGCGGGCGCCGGCGACCTCGGCATGCTCGGCGATCTTGGGCGGCACCTGCGCCAGCGCCTGCTGCGCCTGCTCTTCCTGACCAAGCGCCAGCAGGGCGCGGATCAGGCCGCCCCAGGCGTCGGGGTTCTCGCGTTCCTCGGCGAGGACGGCGCTGAACAGTTCGCCCGCGCCCTGCGCGTCGCCCGCCTCCAGCGCGGCGCGCGCCTCGGCGATCAGGTCGGCGGCCGGCATGGTGCCGCCCGCGACCTTGAGCAGCGCCTCGACGAAGCGTTTGACCTCGCTCTCCGGCAGGGCGCCCTGGAACAAGTCGGCGATCTGCCCCTGCCAAAAGGCCGCGACCGTCGGCACCGATTGCAGCGGCAGGCCGAGCTGCGACAGCTGCTGCACCAGGGCGCGGTTGGCGTCGATGTCGATCTTGACCAGCCGCACGCGACCGCCGGCGCTTTTGACCACCCGCTCCAGCGTCGGCGTGAGCGTCTTGCACGGCCCGCACCAGGTCGCCCAGAAATCGACCAGGACGGGCACCTGACGCGACGCCTCGATCACGTCCTGCATGAAGGTCTGCTGCGTGCCGTCCTTGATCACGGCGGCGGCCCCGGCGGGATCGCCTGCCAACGCCGTGTCCGGCGTCGGTTTCCGGCCCTGCCCGATGAGCATGTCCATGGTCGTTTCCTGCGTAAAACCGGTTCCAGTCGGAGAGAGATGTTGGCGCCCCGCGCGATCGGCAACCCTGCGGGGTGCGCGGCCGGGCGCCTTGCTCGTGTTCGCGCGCAGGGTAGAGGCGCCGGCGGGCGCGCGCCATAGGCAGCGCCGCGGTGAACATGGGCGAAGATCGAGTGCCGGAGCGGGGAGCCGGTCAGGGCGCGAGGCTGCGGGCGACGGCCGCGCGCCAGCCGTCAT
>NZ_BANB01000487.1 GCF_000964365.1 Acidisphaera rubrifaciens HS-AP3
GCGGACGGGGCCAAGGCGGATGGCGGGGCGGCGTCGGTCTGGCGCGTGCTCGCGGGCTCGCGGCCGCTGCTGATCTACGGCGTCTGCGCGCTGCTGTTTCATTTCGCCAACGCGCCGCTGCTGCCGCTGGTCGGTCAGAAGCTGGCGATCGCGCACAAGGCGTGGGCGACGCCGATGATGTCGTCCTGCATCATCGCCGCCCAGCTCATCATGCTGCCGATCGCGCTGGCGGTGGGTGCCACGGCCGACCGGTTCGGGCGCAAGCCGATCCTGATCGCGGGCTTCGCCATCCTCCCGATCCGCGCGGCGCTGTATGTCCTGTCGGATCACGCATGGTGGCTGATCGGGGTGCAGCTGCTCGACGGCGTCGGCGCCGGCATCTTCGGTGCGATCACGCCGCTGGTGATCGCCGACGTGATGCGCGGGACCGGCCGCTACAACGTGGCGCAAGGGGCGGTCGCGACCTTGCAGGGCATCGGTGCCGCGGCGAGCGGGCTGGTGACCGGCGAGATCGTCGATCACTTCGGCTATTCGGCGGGATTTCTGTGGTCGTCGGCCGCGGCGACGGTGGCGCTGCTGGTGCTGCTGCTGCGCATGCCGGAGACGGCGGACAGGCACGCGGGATAGGCACGTATCCGGACGCGGCGCGCGCCGCGCCCGGATACGCCGTGTTGATCAGGCGAGGTCGAAGCGATCGAGGTTCATCACCTTGGTCCAGGCCGCCACGAAGTCGTGGACGAACTTCGCCTTGGCATCCTCGCTGGCATAGACCTCCGCCACCGCGCGGAGCTGCGAGTTGGAGCCGAAGATCAGGTCGACGCGGGTGGCCGTCCACTTCACCGCGCCGCTCGCGCGGTCACGGCCCTCGAACGTCTCGTGATCCTCCGACGCCGACGCCCAGGCCGTGCCCATGTCGAGCAGGTTGACGAAGAAGTCGTTGGACAGCGTGCCGGGCCGCTGCGTGAACACGCCGTGCGCCGACTGCCCGACATTGCCGCCCAGCACGCGCATCCCGCCCACCAGCACCGCCGTCTCCGGCGCCGACAGCGTCAGCAGCTGCGCGCGATCGATCAGCAGCTCCTCCGACGAGACCGGGTAGCGGGCCTTGAGGTAGTTGCGGAAGCCGTCGGCGATCGGCTCCAGCACGGCGAAGCTGTCGACATCCGTCTGTGCCTGCGTCGCGTCGGTGCGGCCGGGGGTGAAGGGCACCTCGACCTCGTGGCCGCCCTTCTTCGCCGCCGCCTCGATCGCGGCACCGCCGGCGAGGACGATCAGATCGGCGAGCGAGATCTTCTTCCCGCCGGTCTGGGCCGCGTTGAACTCCGCCTGGATGGTCTCCAGCGCCTTGAGCACCTTGGCGAGCTGGGCGGGCTGGTTGACCTCCCAGTCCTTCTGCGGCGCGAGGCGGATGCGCGCGCCGTTGGCGCCGCCCCGCTTGTCCGAGCCGCGGAACGTCGCGGCCGAGGCCCAGGCGGTCGAGACGAGTTCGCCGGTGGAGAGGCCCGACGCCAGCACCTTGGCCTTCAGCGCGCGCACGTCGGCGGCGTCGACGAGCGTGTGATCGACTGCCGGCACCGGGTCCTGCCAGACCAGTTCCTCGGCCGGAACCTCGGGGCCGAGGTAGCGGGCGCGCGGCCCCATGTCGCGGTGGGTCAGCTTGAACCAGGCGCGTGCGAAGGCGTCGGCATAGGCCTGTGGGTTGGCGTGGAAGCGGCGGGAGATCGGCTCGTACACCGGGTCCATGCGCAGCGCGAGGTCGGTGGTCAGCATCATCGGCGCGTGACGCTTGGACGGGTCATGCGCGTCCGGCACCGCGTCCGCCGCCGCGCCGTCCTTGGGGTGCCACTGCCATGCGCCGGCGGGGCTCTTCTTCAGCTCCCACTCGTAGCGGAACATCGTGTCGAAGTAGCTGTTGTCCCAGGTGGTCGGCGTGGGGGTCCAGGCGCCTTCGATGCCGCTGGTGGTGGTGTCGTCGCCCTTGCCCTTGCCGAAGCGGTTGCGCCAGCCCAGGCCAAGCTCCTCGATCGGGGCGCCCTCGGGCTCCGGCCCGACGAGCGCGGCGTCGCCCGCGCCGTGGCACTTGCCGAAGGTGTGGCCGCCGGCGATCAGGGCGACCGTCTCCTCGTCGTCCATCGCCATGCGCGCGAAGGTCTCGCGGATGTCGCGGGCAGCGGCGACCGGGTCCGGCTTGCCGTTCGGCCCTTCCGGATTGACGTAGATCAGGCCCATCTGCACCGCGGCAAGCGGGTTTTCGAGGTCGCGGTCACCGCTGTAGCGCTTGTCGCCGAGCCAGGTGTCCTCGCTGCCCCAGTAGATGTCTTCCTCGGGCTCCCACACGTCGACGCGGCCGCCGCCGTAGCCGAAGGTCTTGAAGCCCATCGACTCCAGCGCGCAGTTGCCGGCGAGGACCATCAGGTCGCCCCAGGAAATCTTCTTCCCGTATTTCTGCTTGATCGGCCACAGCAGGCGCCGCGCCTTGTCGAGGTTGGCGTTGTCCGGCCAGCTGTTCAGCGGCGCGAAACGCTGCGAGCCGGAGCCGGCGCCGCCGCGCCCGTCCGCGATGCGGTAGGTGCCGGCGCTGTGCCAGGCCATGCGGATGAAGAACGGGCCATAGTGGCCATAGTCCGCCGGCCACCAGTCCTGCGAGGTCTTCATCAGGGCGAACAGGTCCTGCTTGACCGCCGCGAGATCGAGCGACTTGAAGGCCTTGGCGTAGTCGAAATCCGGGTCTATCGGGTCGGACGCCGGGGGGTTCTGGTGCAGAATCCTGATATTGAGCTGGTTCGGCCACCATTCCCGGTTCGAGCGGCCCGAATAGCTCGCATTCGGCCGCACCCCGTGGATCACCGGGCACTTGCCGGCAGTCTGGTCAACGTTTCCGTCCATTCTTCGTCTCCGATCTTGGCTGCGTCGGTTGACCCGCTCTCTGGCAGAGTGTCTCTCAACGCCCGCGGATTGTCGCTCGTGGCCGCGAAAAGGCAGTGTTTTCAACTGCTTGTCGCGCCAGCTGGATTGTTAGCCCACTATGGAACGCGCCACAAGGCGCAGCATAGGCACGTCGGCCCACGGCGCGCCAGTGATGGATGAAGGGAGGCGGCGGGAGCGCGTTCGTGGCGCCGGCACGGCTGTCGTCCCGGCCGGCGCCGGATCAGCGGGCGGCGCGGCGTGGCACGCTGGCCGGCGACGCCGCGCCACGAGGCCTACATGACGCGGCTGGAAGCGCGTCCGGCCTTCAATCGCGCGATCGACCGCGGCGGTCCGAGGCGGTTGCCGCTGGGGTGGTGGCCGGGGTAGTCACGGGCGCTAGGACGTCGAGCGCGCCGAGACGCCGCCGTAGGAGGTAAAAAGTCCTCCGGCACAACCCAGACGCTTGAACCTAGGTAGCTGTCATGGTCAAATCGTCTCGCTCTCGGTGTGAGGCTCAGGGCGAGCCGCGTGATTATTCGCGCGGGTACGCATGATGATGACGTGGGTCACACGATTTCGGGTGTCTCATGGCGTCTGATTAGTTAGTGGTCACGCGCGTAAGTGCAGGGCCGCCGAGGGCGTGCAGGAGGGCCTCACAAGATGCGCAACATTTCACGCATCATCGGCCTCGCCTGCCAGTTGCTCAGGCTAGGGATTTTGCTTTGCAAATTCATAGCGGAAGTCGTGCACCTGGTGGGCGGGGCCACTAACTACCATGCTTCAAACTTACGAGTATTCTTTTTCAATCGGAGGCGAACGACAGGTTTTTGTTCCGACGCCCTCAAGTAGGGTATTCGGTGAAGAACTAAAACACCGTGTGCTGAAGCGCTGGACTCCTCCTGCCTATTTCTTTCACTTCCAGCCAGGCGGTCACGTGGCGGCGGCTCGACGGCACCTGGGAAGTTGCTTTTTTATTCGGCTCGATCTTCGGCGCTTCTATGACAGCGTAACCCGCACCAAAGTTCATCGGGCGCTGTGTCAGTGCCGTTTCCGCCACCAGTTTGCGTGGCATGCAGCTTGCCGGAGCACGGTAAGCAAAAGCGGCAAGGGCAGACCTTACAGTCTCCCATTTGGATTTGTGCAATCTTCGATTCTGGCCTCGCTCTCGCTAAGCATGTCGTATTTGGGGACGGCGCTCGCGAGCTTGCATCACGACCACACGTCGGTGTCGATTTACATGGACGACATTCTTGTGTCGGGAGATGACGTGGCGACTTTGAGCGCCGCCCGACTAAGACTTGAAGCGGCCGCTGAGCGGTCGGGCTTTGAATTTCATCCGTTAAAAAGTGTTGGCCCCGCACCGGCCGTTGAGGTGTTCAACCTCGACCTGTGTCACCACAGGCTGAAGGTGTCGCCATCCCGGATTGCCGACTTTGAAGCCGCTATCGTCAAAGGCGACCCTGCTACAGTCGCCGGTATCCTCGGATACGTCGGCACCGTGAATAGCGAACAAAGGGCTTCGCTGGAGCTGCGGTAACGCTGTCTGTAGTACGCAACCTCGTGAGATAGGCATCTCGTCGTCAAGGCCGTTGTCCGTCTTCGGCGTAGACGGAGGTGCCCAAAGCTCGCCGGAAGGCGGCACGAGTTGCTTTCGGGGCGCTGCGACGGGTGCTTTCCGCCCTCCTCGATTCGGCAGCCGCCGGCCGCCCCCAGGCCCCCACCTACCCCCCCGGCCGCCCCAACATCAGCGCCGCGCGCTCGCACACCGCGACCACCTCGCCGCGCTGGTTCGTCGCTTCGTGCAGGAACGTCACGATCCCCTGACCCGGGCGGGACTTGGACGGGCGGACGCCCTTGACCGTGGTGCGGGCGCGGATGGTGTCGCCGTGGAAGACCGGCTTTGGGAAGCTCACGCTGGTCATGCCGAGATTGCCGACCGTGGTGCCGAGCGTCGTCTCGCCCACCGTCATGCCGATCATCAGGCCGAGGGTGAAGATCGAGTTGACCAGGGGCTTGCCGAACTCGGTCGACTTGGCGAACTCGAAGTCGATGTGCAGCGGCTGCGGGTTCAGGGTCAGGGTGCTGAACAGCACGTTGTCCATCTCGGTCACGGTGCGCGACATCGCGTGTTCGAACACCTGACCCTCGTGGAACTCGTCGAACCATAGACCGGCCATCGCCGCCCTCCCCTCGTTGCCGGCGGACAGGATAGGCACCGGGACGCGCGGTTGCGAAGGCAGGGCGCGCGGGGCTTGCCTTGCGGCTGATAAGTGTGATAATCGGCAAATCGTCAGTTATCAGATAACAGCGGACACCCCTCAGCCGCCATGTCCCGACGCGCCCTCGTCCCGCCCGAACAGACCCATGACAACATCCTGGACGTGGCGGAGCGCCTGTTCCGCGAGGTCGGGTACGGCAAGACCACGGTCGCCGACATCGCCCAGGCGCTCGGCATGTCGAGCGCCAACGTCTACCGGTTCTTCGCCAGCAAGGCCGACATCCACAACGCGATCTTCACCCGCACCGTCGCCGGCCTGCATGCCGCGCTGCGCGACGCCGCCGGGGCGCCGGGCAGCGCCGCCGACCGGCTGGCGGGCGTGATCCACACCTCGCACCGGCTGCACCGCGACCTGTTCACCGACCAGCGCCGCGTCTTCGACATGGTCGAGGCGGCGATGGCCGAGAACTGGGAAGCGATCGAGGCGCATGTCGCCGCGGTGCAGGCGATCATCGCCGGCGTGATCGCCGACGGCATCGCGGCTGGGGAGTTCGGGCCGGGCGATCCCGACGGGCTGGCGGCGGCGGTGCTCGATGGCTCCTGCGCCTTCATGCACCCGACGATGATCGCCGAATGCGCCGACAAGCCGGACCGCGAGGCGCATCTCGCGCGGCTGCTGTGGCTCGTCATCGAAGGCCTGCGCAACCACGACCGGACACCGATGCCATGACAAGCGCCCCGCGCTTTCCCGTCTCGCGCCTTGCCGGCCCACGCCTTGCCGTCCTCGCCGCCGCCGCCGTGCTGCTGCTGGCCGGCTGCGACAGCCATGCGGAGAAGCCAAAGGCCGCGGCGCCGCGCGCCGTCCTGGCGACCGTCGTGCATGCCGAGCCGGCGGCCCCGGTGCGCAGCCTGTCGGGCACGATCCGCGCGCGGGTGGAAAGCGACCTGGGTTTCCGGGTGGGCGGCAAGGTGATCCGCCGCCTCGTCGATGCCGGCGCGGTGGTCGCCGCCGGGCAGACGCTGGCGGAGCTGGACCCGGTGGACCTGCAACTCCAGCTGCGCCAGGCGCAGGCGGATCTGGACGCCGCGACGACCGCGCGCCAGTCGGCCGCCAACGAGTTGCGCCGGATCGAGACGCTGCACCACTCCGGCTGGTCGACCGGCAGCGACTATGACCGCCAGCGCACCCTGGCCGAGGAGGCGGAGGGCCGGTTCGTCCGGGCGCAGCGCGCGGTGGAACTCGCCGCGCGCGCCGTCACCTATGGCACGCTGCGCGCCGACGCGGCGGGGGTGATCACCGCCGTCAGCGTCGAGCCCGGACAGGTGGTCGGCGCCGGACAGACGGTGTTTCGCCTCGCCCATCTCGACGGGCGGGAGGCGGCGGTCGCGGTGCCGGAGGCGCTGGTGGACTGCGCCCGCCGCGGCCATGCGCGGGTGACCCTGTGGGCGCTGCCGGGCCGGTCCTGGCCCGCGACGCTGCGCGAGCTGACGCCCGCCGCCGATCCGGCGACGCGCACCTATGCCGCCCGCTTCGCCATCCCCGCCGCCGAGCACAGCGACAGCGCGTCGGAAATCATGCTGGGCATGACCGCGACGGTGGAGATCACGACGGAGTCCCGCCCGGTCATGCGCGTGCCGCTCGCCGCCATCCTCGACGAGGGACACGGCCCGACCGTGTGGGTGGTCGATCCGCATACCGGGACGCTGACCAGCCGCCCGGTCACGATCGACCGTTACGCCGGCAACGAGGCGCTGGTGAGCGCCGGCCTCGCCGACGGCGAGACGATCGTCGCGATGGGCGTGCAGAAACTCGACGCGGCGCAGCGGGTGCGCGTCGTCAGCCGTCTTCCGTCCTAACCGGTCAGCCGCGCCCACGGGCGCCGCGAGGGGCACGCCATGCGCCGCTTCAACCTGTCGGAATGGGCGGTGCTGCATCCGCCGCTGGTGCTGTTCATGATCCTGGCGCTCGCCGCCGGGGGCGCGATGGCCTACCTCAAGCTCGGCCGCGCCGAGGACCCATCGTTTACCATCAAGACGGCGGTGGTGTCGGTGACGTGGGACGGCGCCACCACGGCCGAGGTGCAGGACCAGCTCGTCGATCCGATCGAGAAGAAGCTGCACACGCTGCCGTATTTCGACTACGTGCAGACCTACACGACGCCCGGCTTCGCCAGCATCATCGTCAACCTGCGCGACAGCACGCCGGCCAAAGACGTGCCGGAGCTGCTGTATCAGCTGCGCAAGAAGCTCGATGACCTGCGCCCCGACCTGCCGGCGGGGATCAAGGGGCCGGTGGTCAACGACGAGTTCGGCGACGTGGACGGCGTGCTGTACGCGATCACCGGTCAGGGTGCGGACTACTATCAGCTGAAGCAGGTCGCCGAGGGGCTGCGCCGCGTGCTGGAGCGGGTGCCCGGGGCCGAGAAGATCGACATCTTCGGGCTGCAGGACCAGCGCATCTATGTCGAGTTCAGCAACGCCAAGCTCGCGACGCTCGGCATCACGCCACAGGCGATCTTCGACAGCCTCGCCCGGCAGAACGCCGTGGTGCCGGCCGGCATCGTGGAGACCGGGGCGCAGCGCGTGCCGGTGCGCGTGACCGGCGCGCTGGACGGCGTCGCCGCGGTCGCCGCC
>NZ_BANB01000486.1 GCF_000964365.1 Acidisphaera rubrifaciens HS-AP3
GGCAGGCGCGCGACGTCGATGCGCGCGGCGGCCAGCCGGTCGATGCGCAGCACGCGCCCGACCAGCGCGCTCGGTGACCAGTCGAGCGCCGCGTCGTCGATCGTCAGCCAAGCCCCGCGCGCGTCGCGGATGCCGATATGCGCGACGCGTAGCGCGTCCGGAAAGCGGCCGGACAGGCCGCTGATCGTCACCATCCCGCCGGTCAGGCCCGGCAGCCGCGTCTCCACCTGCCGCCGGCCGAAATCGGTGTTCAGCAGGACGAACACCGCGCCCACCAGCACGACCGGCAGCCCGATCGCGACGATGAGCAGCCACAGCAGCGTCTTCGCGATGATCCGGCCCGCACGGCGCATCAGAACGCCTCCCCGATGCCGATATAGACTTCCAGCGGATCGTCCCCCGGCCGCCGGTCGAGCGGCACCGCGACGTCGACGCGCAGCGGACCGATGCTCGTGTAGTACCGCGCGCCGACGCCCGCGCCCATATAGTAGGTGCCGGCGAGCGGCGGGCCGTTGGCCGTGACCTCGCCGACGTCGAGAAACGCTGCCGCGCCGAAATTGCCATAGACGTGCTGGCGCAACTCGATCGTCGCCGCCGAGACGGCCGTCCCGCCCTGCGGGTAGTTGTCCGGGAAGCGTGGCCCGACCGACTGGTAGCGATAGCCGCGGACCGTGTCGCTGCCGCCCGCATAGAATCGTTTGTCCGGCGGCAACTGGAACTGCGAGGCGCCCTCGGCGTCGCCGGCGAGGGCGCGCAGCGCGATGATCGACTTGCCTTTATCCCCCCACAGCGACGAGACATCGAGATAGGTCGAGACGCTGCCCTGCATCAGCACGAAGGTCGCATTAGCGCCGCCGACGGATTCGGTCGGCGTCACGTTGGCGTTGATGCGCACGCCGTCGGTCGGCTCCAGCAGGTTGTCGGTGTTGTCGAACCGCGCGCTGACCGGCAGGCCGACGAGCGTGTAGTCGCGGTTGGTGTATTCCTGCGTGATCTGCTCCGTCTCGCCCGACACGCCGACGCTGCCGGTCCAGTGGGCGGAGAACTTCTTCAGCAGCAGCGCGTCGGCCACGAGCGCCGTCCGGTTATACGAGATCAGATCCTCCTTCACCGCGCCGACATCCGCCTGCAGCGTCAGGTCGCGTTCCAGGAAGTCGGGCTTGAGGAATTGCAGGTTGACGCTGTAGCCCGGCGCGATCTGCGCGGTGCCGCCGCCGGTCAGGCCCGCCGTGAAGTTCAGCGACTCGCCGTTGCCGAACACGTTGCGGTATATCCAGCTCGCGTTGGTCATGATGCCGAGATCGGTCGAATAGGCGGCGCCGAAGGAGACGGCGTGGCGCGGCCGCTCCTTGAACGTGAAGTCGAGCGGCAGCTGCCCGTCCGCGTCGGTCGTGTCCGCCGGCTCCGCCCGCACGGTCGAGAAGATGCCGGTGTTGACGAGGTCCGCGCGGGCCGACTCGATGGTGGTCGGGCTGTATTGCTCGCCCTGATGCACCAGCAGCCGGCGACGGATATAGGCGGGATTGGTTTCCTGCAGCCCCGTGAGCGTGATCGGGCCGAGATCGACGCGCCGCCCCGTCGTGGTCGGAAAGGCGACGTCGAGCGTGTCGGTCTCGTCATGCAGGATGGCGATCGGCTCCGCCACCTTGGCGAAGGCATAGCCCTCCTCGCGCAGCGCCTCGCGCAGCCGCCCCTGCGCCGCCAGCACGTCGGAGGCGACGGCGGGCGCGCCCGGCTTGAGCGCGAGCTTGGCCGCCGCCGCCGCCGGCACCGTGCCGTCGATCTTCACCTTGCCGAGATGAAACAGCGGTCCCGTCGTCACCGCGACCGTGACCTTGGCCGGCGGATCGGCGGCGCGGCGCTGCAGCAGGTCCGCGAGACCGGCCTCGTCGAGCGGATGGCCGTCGATGCGTATACGGACCGTTCCCTTGTAGTAGCCAAGGCCGTGCAGCGCCGCGAGGAAGCGGTCGCGATCGGTCAGGGCGCGGCCGATCAGCGCGAACGGGCCGACGGGCGCGACGGTGCGCAGAGAAATCAGGTTGGAACTCGCCTGAAGGGCGGAGTCGACCGTTTCGTGCCCGCTTTTGGCGATATCGACCGTGTATGGCTGCGGATCGGCACCACGCGAGCGGGCGATGGGCAGCACGGACAGGGAAGCGACCAGCAAGGCGCCGAGGCAGAGACGGGTCGTGGCGCCGGACCGCCAGGGAGGTGGCCGGGGAGAGACTCGCATTAAGCTTTTGTAGCGTGCCCCGCGCGGTTTGCACGGCTTTGTCGCCGGCCATGCTCACGAATTGCACGTCGCGCAAGGATAACAAATCCATCGTTGTCCCGCCGCCCCGCCACGGCTATCCGAGACAGTGATGGAAAGCACGGCACAGCACGGGTCGGCCGGCGGCACGGCGGGGGCGGCAGCCGCTCCCCTGCGGCGCATCATGAGCGCACGGCTCGTGCGCGGCGCGGCCCGCGCCGGCGAGACCGACGGCTGGCCGC
>NZ_BANB01000485.1 GCF_000964365.1 Acidisphaera rubrifaciens HS-AP3
CGACCGGCGCGATGCGGCGGCCGTCCACCAGCAGATGCAGCCCGGCATCTTCCGTCGTCGCCGGGGCGGCCGGGGCCGCGCCGAGGTCGGCGGCGCGATCGGCCAGCGCCTGCCAGATCGGCCGCACGGTGGCCGCGTCCAGGGTCAGCGGGCGATAGCCATGCGCCGCATAGACGGCGGCGGCGTCGATCTGGGCGGCCGGCTGCAGGCTGGCGACGTCGCTGTTGGCGAAGCGCCCGCGATCGCTGCAGTCGAGGTAGCTTTCGGTCGTCAGCCCCTCGGCCAGCAGGATGTCGTGGCGGTCCAGTTCGACGTGGAAATAGGTGTAGGTGGCGATCGGCGCCTGCCGGATCGTGGTGCCGTTGACCAGCAGGCGGGCCGGGATCAGGCGGTCCTCGATCAGGATGGCGTGGTCGGCGGTGACGCGCAGATCGCGGGCCGGCAGGCCGGGGGCGATGGCGCCGGCGGCGATCACGACCGGGTCGCGCATGTCTGCGTCGGCGAGTCGCGCCCGCTCGACGGTGCGGTGGCCGATCCAGGTGATCGGCGCCGCGCTGCCCGAGGCGGTCAGCACGAGGTCGCCCGGCGCGAGCGTCTCGACCGCACGCTCGCCGTCCGGCGTCGCGAGGGCCGTGCCGGCGAGGAAGCACTGAAGCAGCGTCCCCCCGTTGCCGTCGTTGGCGAGATGCAGCGGTCCGGCGTTGGCGGCAAAGGTCCCGGTCGCCAGCGGATCGCCATTGACGGTGATGGTCCCGGCCGTCCCGCCTGCCCCACCAGCGCCTTTCTTGAACGTGATGGTCTCGTCATTGTTCGAGGCGCTGTAGGAGATGCTGTAGCTTTTGATGCTGCTGAAGGTGATCGCCTTGTCGTCGATATAGTCCCCGGCGCCACCGTAGCCGTTGATGTTGATGCCGCCCGAGAGAAAGCCAGGGGGTGAAACGGGGTCCTGGTCGACCACAAAGGTGCCGCCGCCGGTCCCGTATGTGACGTTCAGTGCCTGGCCTACAAAGCCGCTGAAAGTATTCGTGCCGACGTCAAAGGTCCCGCCGTTGGTGATCGTGGCATTGGTCGCCGACCCCAGCGAACCCGTGGTGCCGAGCAGTATCTCGCCGCCGCTGGCATTGTAGTTCAGGGTGCCGAGGACGTTGATGAGAAGCGACGAGTTGACGATCGCTTCCGCGCCGTTCGTCGAGGTGATGTTCAGCGTGCCTGCCAGCGAAGTCAGGTTCACGGTGACGACAGGCACCTGCCCAATCGGCGTGCTTGCATCGTGGGTCACCAACACATCGGTTGTGCCAAGCGCGGCCGCGACGTCATGCGTGCCGTTGCTGTCGTAAGTCGTGCCGCTCATAAATTCCCCGCAACCGCTGTGACGGCGCCAACCCGCTTGGGTCGCCAATAGGTCGTGAGATGCCACGTTGCGTTGCGGAACTCAACCGAAATCGGCCGGACGTGACTTTTTTCGAGACTTGCGCAGCGATTTAACGACCGGTTTACGAAGACAGCGTCCCCCCGTGCGGAATCTGGCACGCCCGAGACTCTATCTCCGATATATGGTGCGCGTGAGACACTACCCCGGGTAGGGCACGTCACAGGCCCGCAACCAGCTTGTCATTCCCCAGTCAGCCGGAAACGCCCGCCGTTGCCCCGGAGCGGTCGTTCGGCCGTGTCGCCGCGGCCCGGCGGCGGTGGCAAGGCCGGCGGTGCGAGGCGCCGAAGCACTGCCGCCGTACGGCAACGGGACTGCCATCAAGACGCAATCGTACCGCTGCTAACCCCATGACAGACACGTCATGAAAGGACGGACAGGTGCGACAGGCAGCGGGCTTGGCGGCGATCGCGGCCGCGGTGGCGGCGGTGGTGGGCGTGGCGGTGACGCCGGCGCGGGCGGGCGAGGTCTATCGGCCGCAGGCGGTGCGGCTTCTCGCCCACGGTAACCTGCTGATCGGCAGCAGCGTCTATGCCGGGAACGCCGGCACGATCACGGTCGGGCAGGCGCTGCCGGTCGCGGGCGGGGTCGCGGCGGTGGCGGACGGCGCCTATCCGGGCGTGTTCGCCAACGACTCGGTGGACGGCAATTTCGGCATCACCGCGCCGCTGCTGCTGAGCGGCTACAAGACGTTCAACTTCGGCGGCGAGATCGTGGTGGGCCGTCCCCTCGGCACGCTCGACATCACCCGCACGCTCGGCGTCACCTCCAGCTTCTCGTCCAAGTCCGAGCTGTCGCTCAACGTGGCGACGGACGGGCAGTCGGTCAGCTTCATGGGCTACCGGGCGCCGGCCAACACGCTGGACGTGTCCAACAGCAACACGCCGGGCGTGGTCGATCCGACCAACACGGACATCCAGACGCCGACCTTCCGCGCCATCGTGGACGTCAACCGCTACGGCTTCCTCGGCGCGACCGAGACCAGCGCCTATTCGGGCAACAACGGCCGTGCGGCGATCCTGTCGGTCAACACCAACGGAACCGCCGGCGACCTGTTCATGATGGCGGGCAACGCCGGCAACGGCTCGGGCATCCCGCCCACCGCCCTCGTCGCCGACACGGGCGTGCAGCTGATCCGCCCGGGCGCGGCCAGCCCGGTCAGCACCGTGGTCGGCATGCAGCAGGGCACGCCGGGGCAGAAGGACGGATTCCAGTACGGCTTCTCCGTCGCCAACCCGCCGGTCAGCGCGCCCGCCGACAAGTCCGGCAAGGACGACAACTTCCGCGCCGTCGCGGTGTCCGGCAACACGCTGTACGTGGCCAAGGGCAGCGGCGGCAACGGCGTGAACACCGTCTATCAGGTGAGCGTACCGGGCGGCGGCCTGCCGACTCCGGCGACCGCGGCGCAAGCGAGCATCACCATCCTGCCCGGCTTCCCGAGCGTGCCGGAAAAGGCGGTCACCGACGCGACGACCGATTACTACCCGTTCGGCCTGTATTTCGCGAACGCGACGACGCTGTACGTCGCGGACGAGGGGCCGCAGCAGGCGGCGCCCGGCCCGCATGCCGGGCTGCAGAAATGGGTGTTCAACGGCACGACCTGGACGCTCGCCTACACGCTGCAGGCGGGGCTGAACCTCGGCACGCAATACATGGTGCCGCGCTATCCGGCGCAGTACGCCCCGGCGACGACGGGGCTGCGCAACCTCGCCGGGTATACGCAGGGCAACACGGTCACGCTGTTCGCCACGACCGCGACCTACAGCACCCTGCCCGATCCGGGCGCGGACCCGAACCAGGTGGTGGAGATCGTGGACCAGCTCGACGCGACCACGCCGCCGGCGAACGCGCAGTTCTTCACGGTCGCCGCTCCGCGCTACGGCACGGTCTATCGCGGCGTCGCCTACATCCCCTGAACCCCGCGCAGGAGGCGGGCCGGCGCGCGGCGAAAGCCCGCTCCGGCCCGCGCGTCGCGGCAGATGGACAGCACTTCACCTGTTCTTGACAGTGCCAGGGGCGGCGGCTAGCAACGCGACGCTTTCGGGCGGCACGACTGCCAGGGGCGGACATGAACACGAACACGGGCAGCACGCCGCCATCGTTCGACGAGCGGTTGCGCGCCGCCCGCGACAGGCAGGGTCTCGAGTCGGCGGCGAAGCCGGAAGACGCGCGCAACGGCGAGCCGGGTGACTGGGGCGCATCTCCGCTGGGAGTTGGGCTTCGCCTCGGCCTGGAGCTGGCGACGGCGCTTTTCCTGGCGATCGCCATCGGCTGGGGACTGGACCGGGTCTTCCACACCCGGCCGCTGTTCCTCGTGCTGTTCATCCCCCTCGGCGGCGCGGCCGGCGTACTGAATATATGGCGCATCTACCGGCCACGGCCGGACCGGCGCGCCGACTGACACCACGGCCGCGGGGATGGCCCGCGCGCCGGACGACGATGAAGGGACGTGGCGCGTGGCGGCGGACACAGGCGGCGGGATCGACGCACTCGGTCAGTTCAGGCTGTTCACGGTGTTCGGGCCGATCGGTCGATCGGTCAATTTCACCCAGGCCAACCTGATGATGTGCGTCGCGGGCGCAATGATCCTCGCGCTGATCTACTACGGCATGCGGCCGCGGGCGCTGGTGCCGGGCCGGCTCCAGTCGGCGGCCGAGATGGCCTATGACTTCGTGATGTCGATGTGCGTGGATTCCGTGGGGCCGGAGGGGCGGCGGTTCTTCCCGTTCGTCTTCACGCTGTTCCTGTTCCTGCTGATCGGCAACCTGCTCGGCGTCTTCCCGTATTTCTTCACCTTCACCAGCCACATCGCGACGACCTTCGCGCTGGCGCTGTTCGTGGTGATCATGGTGACGGTGGTTGCGCTGCGGGCGCACGGGCTGCACTTCTTCACGTATTTCTTCCCGGCGGGCGTGCCGGTGGCGCTGGCGCCGCTGCTGATCCCGATCGAGATCCTGTCCTATCTCTCCCGCATCATCTCTCTGTCCGTCCGACTGTTCGCCAACATGATGGCCGGTCACGTGATGCTGGAGGTGTTCGGCGCGTTCGTGGTGATGCTTGGCGCCGCCGGGCTGCTCGGCATCGTGCCGGCGGCCTTCGCCTTCGGCGTCAACGTCATCCTGATCGGTTTCGAACTGCTGGTGGCCGTGCTGCAGGCCTATGTCTTCGCCATCCTGACCTGCATCTATCTGCACGACGCCGTCCACCTGCACTAAACAAGCTGCGCCGCGCCGTCCGGCCCCGCGCGGGCGGCGGCGCGCGAGACCACACTCAACGAAGGAACGAGTTGTCATGGATCTGGCTTCCGCAAAGAACATCGGCGCCGGCGTCGCGGTCATCGCCCTCGCGGGCGTGGGCGTGGGCATCGGCAACATCTTCGCCGCGCTGGTGAACAGCGTCGGCCGCAACCCGATGTCGCGCGACAGCATCTTCGGCCTCGCGATCCTGGGCTTCGCGCTGACGGAAGCGGTCGCGCTCTACGCGCTGGTCATCGCGTTCATCATCCTGTTCGTCTGACCGCCGGTCCGATGTCCGCCGTACAGCGATACGTGCCGGCGCTGCTTCTGGCGGCGCTCTGCGCGGCGCCCGGCGCGGCCCACGCGGCGGGTATGCCGCAGCTCGACTTCTCCACGCCCCTGACGATCGCGCAGGTCGTCTGGGGCGCGATCATCTTCGCCCTGCTGTATATCCTGGTCTCGCGCTGGGGTCTGCCGCAGGTGGAGACGGTGCTGGCGCATCGCGCGTCGGTCATCGCGAGCGACCTCGACGCCGCCCGCAGCGCCAAGGTGGAGAGCGACGCGGCGGTGCGCGAGCTGACCGAGGCCACGGCCAAGGCCCGGTCGGAGGCGCAGCTCGCCGTCAATGCCGCGATGGACGAGGCCAAGCGGGCGGCGGAGGCAAAGACCGCCGCCGTGAACGCGCGGCTCGACGAGCAGCTCCGCTCGGCCGAGACGCAGATCGCGCAGGCACGGGCGACCGCCATGGCCGCCCTGCCGGAAGTGGCGACCGACGCGGCGACCGCGCTGATCGCGCGGCTGACCGGACGGGCGGCGGACCCGGCGGCGGTGTCGGCCGAGGTGGCCCGGCATCTCGCGCCGGCGCAGGGCTGAGGAGCCGTAGCGATGCACGAGGAAAGCTTCTTCGCCAGTCCGCGCAACTGGGTCGCGCTCGCCTTCATCGTCTTCTTCGTCATCTTCGGCCGCAAGCTGTGGGCGCCGCTGGCGAAGATGCTCGACGGGCGTGGCGCGCTGATCCAGGCGGAGCTGGACGAGGCACGGCGCCTGCGCGCCGAGGCCGAGGCGATGCTGGCGGACGCCAAGGCCCGCCGCGCCGCCGCC
>NZ_BANB01000484.1 GCF_000964365.1 Acidisphaera rubrifaciens HS-AP3
CGCCGGAGTTCGTCGAGCGGTGCGGCGCTGGTGTGCCGATTTTATTCGATCACCCGGACGGCGGAACGATGCGTCCCGACGATCACGCGCGGCGCGCGGTCGGCGCGACGATGCTGGGATGGTCCAAGGACGATCGCGAAGTCTGGGTTGTCGCGCGCGTCTATGATGAATCGATCAACGCGGCACTCGCCGAGGGGCTGTTGTCCACGTCGCCCGCTGTCGTGTTCACCGTGGCGGATGGCTGCGAGACGATAGAGCTGGGCGAAGATCGGCGTTTGCTCATTGAGGGCGCGCCGACGTTGCTGGATCACCTCGCGTTGGTGCCGGAAGGCGTATGGGATCGCGGCGTGCCATCGGGCGTGCGCGCAGATGCAAAGGAAACTAAGATGGCCGACGAACCCGAGACCGAGACCAAGCCGGCGCCCGAGAATGCGGCG
>NZ_BANB01000483.1 GCF_000964365.1 Acidisphaera rubrifaciens HS-AP3
GACGGTCGCTATCTGCTGAACATGGCCGAGCAGGTGCTGGCGCTGCCGGAGGGGTCTGCGCCGCTCGACACCGCCGCGCTGACGGCCCTCCTGGCCCGGCGTGCGGCGCTGTACGACCGCGACCGGGAAGAGCACTACAACCTGATCTCGGCGCTGCATAAGTCGCTGCGCGGGTCCGACCCCGACGCCGCGCTCTATTGGTTCGCGCGGATGCTGGCGGGCGGCGAGGACCCGCGCTACCTCGCCCGCCGCCTGCTGCGCTTCGCGGCCGAGGATGTCGGGCTCGCCGATCCGCAGGCGCTCACGCTGACGCTCGCGGCGTGGGAGACCTATGAGCGGCTCGGCAGCCCGGAGGGCGAACTCGCGCTGGCCGAGGCGGTCGTCTATCTGGGCACGGCGCCGAAATCGAACGCAGTCTATGCGGCGCTCGGCGAGGCCCGGGCGGCGGCGCGGGCGACCGGCAGCCTGATGCCGCCGGCGCATATCCTGAACGCGCCGACCAAGCTGATGAAAGAGCTCGGCTACGGCGCCGACTATGCCTATGACCACGCCGCCGACGACGCCTTCAGCGGACAGAACTACTTCCCCGAGGGGATGGAGCGGGCGCAGTTCTACCGGCCGACCGGCCGTGGCGCGGAGGCCGAGATCGCGCGGCGGCTGGCGCAATGGGCGGCGCTGCGCGACAAGCGCGCACGATGAGCGAGGTTCAGCAGCGCACGGTCAGCGAGGACGAGGCCGATCTTCGCCTCGACCGCTGGTTCCGCCGGCACTTCCCGGCGATGACCCAGGGCGCGATCCAGAAATTGTGCCGCACCGGGCAGGTGCGGGTGGACGGCCGGCGGGTGGAGGCGGCGACGCGCCTCGCGCCGGGGCAGGCCGTGCGTGTGCCGCCCCTTCCCCCCGCGCGCCCCGTCGCGCCGGCACGGGCGCATCCGCCGGTCGATCCGCACGACGCCGCCGACCTGCGCGCGGCGGTGCTGTATCGCGACGACCAGGTGATCGTCCTGAACAAGCCGCCCGGGCTGCCGGTGCAGGGCGGCCCGGGGATCACCCGGCATCTGGACGGCATGCTCGACGCGCTGGCCTTCGACGGCGCGCGGCCGCGCCTTGTCCACCGGCTCGACCGCGACACCTCCGGGGTGCTGCTGCTCGCCCGCACGCCGGGCGTGGCGGCGCGGCTCGCGGCGGCGTTCCGCAGCCGCGACATGGAAAAGACC
>NZ_BANB01000482.1 GCF_000964365.1 Acidisphaera rubrifaciens HS-AP3
GCCCCGGCGATCCGGCTGAAGGCGCCGCGCGACGGCGAGACGGTGGTGCCCGACCTGGTGCAGGGGGAGGTCCGCGTCGCCAACGCCGAACTCGACGACATGATCATCCTGCGCAGCGACGGCACGCCCACCTATCTGCATGCCGTCGTCGTGGACGATCACGACATGGGCATCACCCATGTGATCCGCGGCGACGACCACCTGACCAACACGTTCCGCCAGCGGATGGTCTATGACGCGATGCGCTGGCCGGCGCCGGCCTTCGCGCATATCCCGCTGATCCACGGCGCGGACGGCGCGAAGCTGTCGAAGCGCCACGGCGCCGTCTCGGTGCTTGAGTTCCGCGAGCAGGGCTTCCTGCCCGAGGCGTTGTGCAACTACCTGTTGCGGCTGGGCTGGGGGCATGGCGACACCGAGATCATCGACCGTGACGCCGCCGCGGCGATCTTCGACCTGCGCGATGTCGGGCGCGCCGCGAGCCGGATGGACTATGCGAAGCTCACGCATATCAACGGCGTCTACCTGCGCGCCGCCGACGATGACCGGCTGACGCGCGACGTGCTGGCGCGGCTCGAACAGCCGGAATGGGGGATCGTCGCCGAGCGCGTGCGCGCGCTGATGCCGGCCCTCAAGGAACGCGCCAAGACGCTGGTGGAGTTGGCCGAGAGCGCCGCCTTTCTCGGCCGCAGCCCGCCGCTGCCGTTCGAGCCGAAGGCGGAGGCGGCACTGACGCCGGAGGCGCGGGCCATGCTCGCCGATCTCGCCGGCGTCCTGGCCGAGACGCCGTTCGACGCCCCGGCGCTCGATGCCGCGCTGCGCGCCTATGCCGAGCGGACGGGCCGCAAGCTCGGGCAGGTGGCGCAGCCGCTGCGCGCCGCCCTGACCGGCAGCCTGACCAGCCCGCCGATCGACGCGACGCTTGCCGCCCTCGGCCGGGCCGAGGCGCTGGCCCGGGTCCGCGCCAGCGCGCACGGCTGATGGACACGCCCATGCGCCCGCATCTGCTGCAGATCGAGGGGCTGCATCCGCCGGCGATCGCCGCCTATCTCGACCTCGCGGAGAGCTATGCCCTACTCAACCGGTCGGGCAAGACGCAGCGTGACCTGCTGCGCGGACGCACGCTGATCAACCTGTTCTTCGAGGACAGCACCCGCACCCGCACCAGCTTCGAGTTGGCCGGCAAGCGGCTGGGCGCGGACGTCATCAACATGTCGGTCTCGACCAGCAGCGTCAGCAAGGGCGAGACGTTGCTCGACACCGCCACCACGCTGAACGCCATGCATTGCGACCTGCTGGTGGTGCGCCACGCGCAGTCGGGGGCCGCCAACCTGCTGGCGCAGAAGGTCGATGCGTCGGTCATCAATGCCGGCGACGGGATGCACGAGCATCCGACACAGGCGCTGCTCGACGCGCTGACGATCCGCCGCCGGCGCGGACGGCTGGAAAACCTCATCGTCGCCATCTGCGGCGACATCGCGCATTCGCGCGTCGCGCGGTCGAACATCCATCTGCTGACGACCATGGGCAGCCGGGTGCGCGTGGTAGGTCCGCCGACACTGATCCCGGCTGCCGCCGCCGAACTCGGGGTCGAGGTGCATCACGACATGCGCACGGGCCTCGACGGCGCGGACGTGGTGATGATGCTGCGCCTGCAGCGCGAGCGCATGGAGGGCGGGCTGGTGCCGAGCGCGCGCGAGTATTTCCGCTTCTTCGGTCTGGACGCGGAAAAGCTCGCCTACGCACGGCCGGACGCGATCGTGATGCATCCCGGACCGATGAACCGCGGCGTGGAGATCGACAGCGCGGTCGCCGACGACCCGGGGCGCAGCGTGATCCGCGAGCAGGTCGAGATGGGGGTGGCGGTCCGCATGGCGGTGCTGGACGTGCTGGCGCGGCGGGGCGCGGGCCGCTAGCCTC
>NZ_BANB01000481.1 GCF_000964365.1 Acidisphaera rubrifaciens HS-AP3
GCCGGCCCGTCGCGCCGCCGCCCTGGCGGCCGCCGACGCGGCCGGCGCGGCGATCCGCCCGTATTTCAGGGCGGGCCTCGCCGCCGATCTGAAGGTCGACCAGACGCCCGTCACCCTCGCCGACCGGGCGGCGGAGCAGGCGATGCGGTCGGTTCTTGCCGCTGCCTGTCCGGGGGACGGCATCCTCGGCGAGGAGGACGGGCTCGACCGCGCCGAGGCCCGTCTGCGCTGGGTCATCGACCCCATCGACGGCACCCGCGCCTTTATCACCGGCCGCCCGACCTTCGGCACGCTCATCGGGCTGCTGGAGAACGGCGTGCCCGTTCTCGGCATCATCGACCAGCCCGTCACTGGCGAGCGCTGGATCGGCGTGCGGGGCGAGGCCACGCAGTTCACCGGCGGCTTCGGCGGCCAGGTCGGCACCCGGCCCTGCCCGCGGCTGGCCGAGGCGGAATTGTCCTGCACCGATCCGTCGATGTTCGCGGCCGATCCGACGCCCTGGCAGCGTCTGGCCGCCGCGGCGCGGCGCGTGTCGCTGGGCGGGGACTGCTACGCGTATGGCCTGCTCGCCCTCGGCCAGATCGACGTGATCGCCGAGGCGACGCTGAAGGTCTGGGACTGGGCGGCGCTCGTGCCGGTGATCGAGGGCGCGGGCGGCCGCATGACCGACTGGACGGGCGCGCCGCTGCGCGCCGAGGGCGACGGGCGGGCGGTTGCCGTGGGCGATCCGGCGCTGCTGGCCGAGGCGCTGCGCCTGCTTGGTTCCTGACGGATTTTCACTAGGGGCGGGCAGGCAGCCGGCCTAAACCCGGCCGTACCTTGGGGGAGGACGAGCGTGCGCGTCTTGGCGATCCTGCTGGCCTGTCTTCTTGGCTTCGGCGCGGCAAGGGCCGCCGAGCCCGCGCCATCCGCCGCCCCCGCGACCCCGGCGCACCCCCCGCCGGCCACGAAGGCGATCGGCCTGACGGTCCTGGGCACCCCGGCCCTCGCCGCCGGGTTCAAGCACTTCCCCTATGTCAATCCCGATGCGCCCAAGGGCGGCGAGGTCGTGCTCGGCGCCATCGGCAGTTACGACAGCTTCAACCCGTTCGTCCTGCGCGGCACGCCCGCCTTCGGCCTCGGCAGCGCCTGGGTGGTGATGCCCGGTGGCTCCGGTTCCGGCTCGGCGATCGGGCACGTGTGGGAGAGCCTTCTGGTCGCGCCCGCCGACGAGATCGCCACCGGCTACTGCCATCTCTGCGCCGATGTCGAGGTGCCGGCGGACCGGATGTGGGTCGCCTTCGACCTGCGACCGGAGGCGAAGTTCTCCGACGGCGTGCCGGTGACGTCCGAGGACGTCGCCTGGACCTTCAACACGCTGCGCGACAAGGGCCGTCCGGGCTTCCGCATTGCCTTCGCCGACGTGCGCGACGTGCAGACCGAGGGGCCGCATCGCGTCGTCTTTCACTTCAAGTCGAACGAGAACCGCGAGCTGCCGCTGATCCTCGGCGGCATGTCGGTCCTGCCGAAGCATTTCTTCGCCGGCCGCGACTTCACCAAGCCGCTGGTCGACGTGCCAGTCGGGTCCGGCCCATACAAGGTGGCGGGCTTCGAACTGGGTCGCAGCATCACCTATCAGCGTGACCCGAACTGGTGGGCGCGCGACCTGCCGACGGCGGTCGGCACCAATAATTTCGACCGGGTCCGCATCGAATACTATCGCGACGCGACGGTGGCGCTGGAGGCGTTCAAGGCGGGGTCGATCGACGCGCGGTCGGAGAATATCGCGAAGAACTGGGCGACCGCCTATGACTTCCCGGCGGTCAAGGACGGGCGGGTCATCCGCCAGGTGATTCCGCACCACCTCCCGACCGGGTTTCAGGGCTATGCCATGAACACGCGCCGCGACGTGTTCAAGGATATGCGGGTGCGGGCGGCGATGGCGCAGCTTTTCGACTTCCAGTGGGAGAACAAGAACCTTTTCTACGGCGCCTATACCCGCACGATGAGCTACTTCTCCAACAGCGATCTCGCGTCCTCGGGCCTGCCGGACGCGGCGGAGCTGAAGCTGCTGGAACCGCTGCGCGCCGACATCCCGCCGGCCGTCTTCACCACGCCCTTCACGCTGCCGGTCACGGACGGGTCGGGCAACATGACGGCGCAGTTCCGCGCGGCGCTCGACCTGCTGCGGCAGGCGGGATGGACGGTCAAGGACCGGCGGCTGGTCAACGCGGGCGGCCAGCAGATGGCGTTCACCATCCTGCTCGACGATCCGTCGCTGGAACGGCCGACGCTGCCCTATGTGCAGAATCTCCAGCGCATCGGCATCAACGTGCAGGTCCGCACCGTCGATCCGGCGCAGTACGAGCGCCTGACCGACGCCTTCGATTTCGACATGACGATGATGATCTATCCGGAGGGCGACGTGCCGGGCAATGAGCTGCGCGACTACTGGTCCTGTGCCGCGCGCGATGCCCAAGGCAGCTCCAACGTCATCGGCGCCTGCAACAAGGCGATCGATACGCTGATCACCGACGTGATCACCGCCCAGGACCGGCCCGCGCTGATCACGGCGGCGCGCGCGCTGGACCGGGTGATGCTGAACAGCTGGTACGCGGTGCCGAACTGGGACAGCCGGACCTTCCGGGTCGCGTGGTGGGACAAGTTCGGCCATCCCGACAAGCCGACGCGCGAGGGGTTCAACTTCGACCTCTGGTGGGTCGATGCGGCCAAGGCGAAGGCGCTGGCGGCGGGCGCGCGCTAGGCGTGGGCGCCTATCTCGTCCGGCGGCTGCTGCTGGTGATCCCGACGCTGTTCGGCATCATCGCCATCAACTTCGCGGTGATCCAGCTCGCCCCCGGCGGCCCGGTCGAACAGGCGATCGCCGAGCTGAAGGGGCACGGCGCGGCGCTGTCGAGCCGGATCACCGGCGCGGGGTCGGACGTGCAGAGCGCCGGCAGCTATCGCGGCGCGCAGGGGATCGATCCGGCGATCATTGCGCAGATCAAGAAGGTGTTCGGCTTCGACAAGCCGCCGCTGGAGCGCTTCCGCGACATGATCGTCGGCTATCTGCGCTTCGATTTCGGGCGCAGCTTCTATCGCGACGCGACGGTGCTGCAGCTGATCGAGCAAAAGATGCCCGTGTCCGTCTCGCTCGGCCTGTGGTCCACGCTGCTGATCTATTTGGTCTCGATCCCGCTCGGCATCGCCAAGGCGGTGCGCGACGGCTCGCGCTTCGATGTCGCCACGAGCGCGGTGGTGCTGGTCGCCTATGCGGTGCCGAGCTTCCTGTTCGCGATCCTGCTGGTGGTGCTGTTCGCGGGCGGCAGCTTCGTGCAGTGGTTCCCGCTGCGCGGGCTGACGAGCGAGGGATTCGCCTCGTTCAGCCTGTGGGGCAAGATCTGTGACTATCTCTGGCATATCGTGCTGCCGACGGTCGCTCTCGTGGTCGGCGGGTTCGCGAGTCTGACCATCCTCGTCAAGAACTCGTTCCTCGAGGAAATCCGCAAGAACTACGTCGTGACCGCGCGGGCCAAGGGCGCGGGCGAACGGCGCGTTCTCTATGGCCACGTCTTCCGCAACGCGATCCTGCTGGTGGTCGCGGGCTTCCCGCAGGCCTTCATCAGCCTGCTGTTCAGCTCCGCGCTGCTGGTGGAGATCATCTTCTCGCTCGACGGCCTCGGCCTGCTGGGTTTCGAGAGCGCGATCCGGCGCGACTATCCGGTGATCTTCGGCACGCTCTATCTGTTCACCCTGCTCGGGCTGGTGATGCAGATCGTGGGAGACATGCTCTACACGGTGGTCGATCCGCGCATCGACTTCGACGCCCGCCGATGACGCCGCTCGCCCGCCGCCGGCTGGCGCTGTTCCGCGCGCATCGGCGCGGGTTCTGGTCGCTGTGGATCTTCCTGGCGCTGTTCGTCTTCACCTCCGCGGCCGAGTTCGTCGCCAATGACCGGCCCCTGGTGATCCACTACCAGGGACGATGGTATTTCCCGGTGCTGCAGGACTATTCGGGCGACGCCTTTGGGCCGGATTTCCTGCCGATTGAGGCCGATTACACCGATCCCGATCTGCGGCGGACGATCGACGCGCACGGGTGGATGCTCTGGCCCCTCATTCCGTTCAGCTACGACACGTCGGTGAAGAACCTCAGCGTGCCGTCCCCGGCGCCGCCGTCGTGGCGCAACGGCCTCGGCACCGACGACCAGGCGCGCGACGTCGCGGCGCGGGTGATCTATGGCTTTCGCATCTCGGTGCTGTTCGGCTTCACCCTGACGGCGCTCGCCTCCGTCATCGGCATCGCGGCCGGCGCGGTGCAGGGATTCTATGGCGGGCTGACCGACCTGCTGTTCCAGCGCTTCATCGAGATCTGGTCGGGGATGCCGCAGCTCTACATGCTGATCATCCTCGGCAGCGTCATCGCACCCGGCTTCTGGATCCTGCTCGGCTTCCTGCTGCTGTTCTCGTGGATGAGCCTGACCGGCGTGGTCCGGGCGGAGTTCCTGCGCGGCCGCAACCTCGATTACGTGCGGGCGGCCAAGGCGCTCGGCGTCTCCGACGCGGCGGTGATGTGGCGGCACATCCTGCCGAACGCGATGGTCGCGGTGTTCAGCTTTCTGCCGTTCACCCTGTCCGGGTCGGTGACGGTGCTGGCCAGCCTCGACTTCCTTGGCTTCGGCCTGCCGCCCGGCTCGCCCTCGCTCGGCGAACTGGTGGCGCAGGGGAAGAACAACCTGCAGGCGCCGTGGCTCGGCATCACCGCGTTCGTCGTGCTCGGCACGCTGCTGACCTTGCTGATCTTCATCGGCGAGGCGCTGCGTGATGCGTTCGATCCGCGCAAGCAGGCGCTGGAGTCCGCGCCGTGAGCCTGCTGGCGGTCGATGATCTGGCCGTCGCCTTCGGCAGCCGCCGGGTGGTGGACGGCGTGTCGTTCAGCCTAGACCCTGGCGAGACGCTCGCGCTGGTGGGCGAGAGCGGGTCAGGGAAGTCGCTGACGGCGCTGTCGATCCTGCGCCTGCTGCCGGCGGGGGGGACCAATCCGGCCGGGCGCATCGAACTCGACGGGGTCGACGTTCTGAGTGCGGCGCCCCGGGCGCTGCGCGCGCTGCGCGGCGGCAGCGCCGGCATCGTGTTCCAGGAGCCGATGACCAGCCTCAACCCGCTGCACCGCGTCGGCCGGCAGGTGGCGGAGGCGGTGACGCTGCACAGCCCGCTCGGCGGCGCCGCGCTGCGCCGGCGGGTGGTCGCGCTGCTCGATCAGGCGGGTTTCGCCGACGCGGGGGCGCGGCTCGATGCCTATCCGCACCAGCTGTCGGGCGGCCAGCGGCAGCGGGTGATGATCGCCATGGCGCTGGCCAACGATCCGGCGCTGCTGATCGCCGACGAGCCCACGACGGCGCTCGACGTGACGATCCAGGCGCAGATCCTCGCGACGCTCGCGGAGCTGCGCGCGCAGCGCGGGCTCGCGTTGCTGCTGATCACGCATGATCTGTCCATCGTCCGCCGCTATGCCGACCGCGTCTGCGTGATGCAGGGCGGCCGCATCGTGGAGGCGGCGCCGGCGGCGCAGCTGTTCGCCGCCCCGTCGCACCCCTATACGCGCGCCCTGCTGGCGGCGTCACCGAAGGGGCCGCCGGCGCCGCTGCCGCCCGATCCGAAGCCGTTGCTGACCGCCGATGACCTGCGCGTGTATTTCCCGATCCGCCGCGGCCTGCTCCGCCGGGCGGTCGGCCATGTGCGGGCGGTCGACGGCGTGTCCCTGGTCGTGCGCGAAGGGGAGACGCTCGGCCTGGTCGGCGAGAGCGGGTCGGGCAAGAGCACGATCGGCTATGCCTCGCTCGCGCTGACGCCTTCCACCGGCCGCGTGGCGTTCGAGGGCACGCCGCTCGCGACGCTGCGCGGGGCGGCGCTGCGACGGCTGCGGGCGCGGGCGCAGATCGTCTTCCAGGATCCGTTCGGCAGCCTGTCGCCGCGCATGTCGGTGGGCGAGATCGTCGCCGAGGGCCTGCGCGTGCACGAGCGGCTCGGCGAACGCGAGCGGACCGCGCGCGTGCGGGCGGTGCTGGAGGAGGTCGGGCTCCCGGCGGAGGCCGCGGACCGCTATCCGCACGAGTTCAGCGGCGGCCAGCGCCAGCGCATCGCCATCGCCCGCGCGATGGTGCTCAAGCCGCGCTTCGTCGTGCTCGACGAGCCGACCAGCGCGCTCGATGTGTCGGTGCAGGCGCAGATCGTCGCGCTGCTGCGCCGGCTGCAGGAGGCCCATGGCCTCGGCTACCTGTTCATCAGCCATGACCTGCGCGTGGTGCGGGCCGTCGCGCACCGCATCGCGGTGCTGCGCCACGGGCGGATCGTCGAGGAGGGGCCGGCCGAGGAGGTTATCGCCCGGCCGCGCCACGACTACACCCGCGCCCTGATGGCGGCGGCGTTCGCCTTCGAGGCCGACCCGGCGGCGGCTTAGTCCCGCCGCCCGATCGCTTCGTGGATCGCCAGGCAGTGCCGCACGAGGTTGGTCTGCGACGCAAGGAACGCCTTCAGCGGCGTGTCGATGTCGTAGAAATGGATGTTGGCCGTGAAACCATAGATGCCGGCATCGATGCTGCCCGGCTTCGCGCCGAACAGGAAGCCGTCCGCCGGGATGAGGTGCGCCAGCACCCGCAGATCGGCGATGCCGCGCGCATAGGCGGCCTCCGGCTCATAGCGGCCGATGCCCTGGAAATGGTAGCGCTTGAAATTGTAGTCCCGCGCCGCCTGCATCCCCTCGGCGGTGACGGCGGGATGGGTGCGCAGGATCGCGTCACGGAACAGCGGCCAGAAGCGGTCGTCCTTCCAGCGCGAATAGGACATCACCCAGTAGAGATCATCGAGCGTGCGCCGCACCAGCAGATCGGTGTCGCGCTCCTGCGGCGTCAGCGCACGGTCGATGTCGAGGCCCTTGTGCGTGATCAGGTGCGCGATGATCGTGTCGCTGTCGCCGATCGCCGCGTCGCCGTCCAGCAGATACGGCAACTGGCCGCGCGGCGCCGCGGAGGCGTCGAAGATGTGCTCATGGCGGAACGGCAGTCCGCACAGCTTCATGAAGGCATACACCTTCAGGCCGAACGGATTGTTGTCCGCGACGCCGAACAGCCCCGGATAGGAATACAGTGTCATCATGCCGGGCACCCCGTCGCGGCCCGCCGCGTGGGTCAGGGCAGGAGCACGGTGCTGCCGGTGGTCTGACGCGCCTCGAGCGCACGGTGGGCCTCGGCCGCGTCCTTCAGCGCGTAGGTCTGGTTGATGGCGATCGAGATGCTGCCGTCGAGCACCGCCTTGAACATCGCGTCGGTGGTGGCGACGAGGTCGGCGCGCTTGGCGGTGTAGGTCGCGAGCGTCGGGCGCGTGACATACAGGCTGCCCTTGGCCGCCAGCACCGACAGGTCGAGCGGCGGCACCGGCCCCGAGGCGTTGCCGTAGATGACCATCAGGCCGAACGGGGCGAGGCAGTCCAGGCTCGCCATGAAGGTGTCGCGGCCGACGCTGTCATAGACCACGGGCACCATCGCGCCGCCGGTGATGCGCTTGACCTCGGCCGCCAGGTTGTCGTGCCCTACCAGCACATGCGTCGCGCCGTTGGCCCGCGCGAGGTCTGCCTTCGCCTCGGTCGAGACGACGCCGATCGTGGTCGCGCCGATCGCCTTTGCCCATTGGAGAAGAATGAGGCCCACGCCGCCGGCCGCCGCGTGCACCAGCAGCACGTCACCCGGCTTCACCTTGTAGGTGCGGAACAGCAGGTAGTGCGCGGTCATGCCCTTCAGCATCATCGCGGCGGCGGTCTTGGCGTCCACCCCGTCCGGCACGCGCACGAGGCGGTCGGCGGCGATCACCCGCTCGGTCGCATAGGCGCCGATCGGGGCGGTGGCATAGGCGACGCGGTCGCCGGGTGCCACGTCCGTCACGCCGGCGCCGACGGCGACGACCCGGCCCGCCGCCTCCATGCCGATCGTGGCCGGCAGGGCGGACTTGTAGAGGCCGGTGCGGAAATAGACGTCGATAAAGTTCAGGCCGACCGCCTCGTGGTGGACCAGCGCCTCACCCGGGCCGGGTTCGGGCGTGGGGACGTCGTCCCATTGCAGCACCTCGGGGCCGCCGGTGGCGTGGATGCGGATCGCCTTGGTCATCGTGGTGCTCCTTGAACGCAGTCGCCGTGAGGGTGGCCGCCGCGCGCGCCGACGCGGTCCTGTTCCAGCGACAGCAGCAGGCGCTTGGTCGCCAGCCCGTCGCCGCCGGAATACCCGCCGAGGCCGTCGCTGCCGACGACCCGGTGGCAGGGAATGATGATGGGGATCGGGTTCGCCGCGTTCGCCTGACCCACCGACCGCGGCGAGCCGCCGGCGCGCGCGACGATGTCGGCATAGGAACGGGTGGCACCATAGGGGATCGCTCGCAGGGCGTCCCATACACGCCGCCGATACGGGGTGCCGGGGGGCGCGAGCGGCAGGCCGAACGTCTCCAGCTCACCATCGAAATAGGCATGCAGCTCCGCCCGGCCCCGGCACAGCAGGGCGGTCGCGTCCTGGTCGCGCGCCCAGCCCCAGTCGAGCGAGACGATGGCGCCGTCTTCCTCGGACAGGGTGATGGCGCCGGCCTGGGTATGCAGCGAGAGCTGTGGCAAGGGGGACGCCGCCCGATAGTCTCGGAAAAAGAGGCACAGGCGGCGGATGCCAGCCCCGGGCGAATAGTCGCGCTGGATGCCGGCGAAACG
>NZ_BANB01000480.1 GCF_000964365.1 Acidisphaera rubrifaciens HS-AP3
CGCCGAGCGCGCGGGGTTGCTGGCCAAGGCCGACCTGACCACCGGCATGGTGGGCGAGTTTCCCGAATTGCAGGGCGTGATGGGCGGCTATTACGCCCGCCATGACGGCGAGGGCGACGAGGTCGCCGACGCGGTGCGCGACCATTACGCGCCGCGCGGCCCGTCCGACGCGGCGCCCGCGGCCCCCGTGACGGTCGCCGTCGCCCTGGCCGACAAGCTCGACCAGATCGTGCAATTCTTCGGCATCGGCGAGAAGCCGACCGGCGGCGGCGATCCGTATGCGCTGCGCCGGGCCGCGCTGGGCGTGCTGCGCATCGTGTTGCAGCCCGGGTTCCCGGCGGTCGCACTACAACTTCTGATCGGCGACGCTGGCGGCACCGGCGAGCTTGGTACCGAGGTGTTCGAGTTTTTCCAGGACCGCCTGCGGGTGATGTTGCGGGGCGAAGGGCGCCGGCATGATATCGTTGCTGCCGTCTTCGCGATCGCTGCCAATGATTTCGTCGCTGACGTGGTGCGACGTGCTGACGCGATAGAGCGCATGTTAGGCACCGAGGATGGCCGCAACCTGCTCGTCGGATACCGGCGCGCGGCAAATATACTACGCATCGAGGCAGCTAAGGACGGCCCAGTAACCTCTATTGTTCAAGAGGCGTTCCTGGTCCAGTCTGAGGAGCGTGCACTCCGCGACGCGCTCGACCTTGTAGGCACGCCGATCAACCGCGCGCTCATGGCGTCCGACTATGACGGCGCCATGCGGGCGATGGCCGGGCTGCGCGCGCCGCTCGACGCGTTCTTCGATGGCGTCACCGTCAATGCCCCGGAACCGGAGCTGCGCCGGAACCGTTTAGCTTTGCTGACACAGGTGCGGTCCGTGATGGACCGGGTCGCCGACTTCTCCAGGATCGAAGGCTGATCGCGATGAGCAAGTGGGTCTACAGCTTCGGCGCCGGGCATAACGAGGGCCGCGCGGACATGCGCGACCTGCTCGGCGGCAAGGGCGCCAACCTTGCCGAGATGGCGTCGATCGGCCTGCCCGTGCCGCCGGGCTTCACGATCACGACGGAGGTCTGCACGGCCTTCTATGAAAACGCCCGCCGCTATCCCGACGAGTTGCGCGGGCAGGTGGCCGATGCGCTCAGCCGGGTGGAGACGGCGGTGGGGCTGCGCTTCGGCGACCGGGCCAAGCCGCTGCTGGTCTCCGTCCGCTCCGGCGCGCGCGTGTCGATGCCCGGCATGATGGACACCGTGCTCAATCTCGGCCTCAACGACGACACGGTGCAGGGGCTCGCGGCGGCGTCGAACGACGAACGCTTCGCGTGGGACAGCTACCGTCGCTTCATCCAGATGTACGGCTCGGTTGTGCTCGGCGTCGATCATCACCGTTTCGAGGAAATCATCGAGACGACGAAGCACGATGCCGGCGTGACCGAGGACACGGCCCTGACCGCCGCCGACTGGCAGCGGGTGGTGGCCGGCTACAAGGACATGGTGGCGCAGGAGACCGGCAAGCCGTTCCCCGAGGCGCCGGAGGATCAGCTCTGGGGCGCGATCGGCGCCGTGTTCGGCTCGTGGATGAACCCGCGCGCCAACACCTATCGCCGGCTGCACGACATCCCCGCGAGCTGGGGCACCGCGGTCAACGTGCAGGCCATGGTGTTCGGCAACATGGGCAATGACTGCGCGACGGGCGTATGCTTCACGCGCGACCCGTCGACGGGCGAGAACATCTTCTACGGCGAATATCTGGTGAACGCGCAGGGCGAGGACGTGGTGGCCGGCATCCGCACGCCGCAACCGCTGTCCGCCGCGCGGGCCAAGCCGGACGAGAAGCCGATGGAGACGGTGCTCCCCAACGCCTACGACGAGCTGATGCGCGTGCGCGAGACGCTGGAGCGTCACTACCGCGACATGCAGGACATCGAGTTCACCGTGCAGCAGAACAAGCTGTACATGCTGCAGACGCGCAACGGCAAGCGCACCGCGGCGGCAAGCCTGCGCATCGCGGTGGAGATGGCGAACGAGGGGCTGATCGACCGCGAGGAAGCGGTCAAGCGCGTCAACCCGTCCGCGCTCGACCAGCTGCTGCACCCGACGCTCGATCCCAAGGCGAAACGCACGCTGCTGTCGAAGGGGCTGCCGGCGAGCCCGGGGGCGGCCAGCGGCACCATCGTGTTCAACGCCGACGAGGCGGAGCTGCGCGCCGGCAAGGGCGAGGCGGTGGTGCTGGTGCGCATCGAGACCAGCCCCGAGGATATTCACGGCATGCACGCGGCGCGCGGCATCGTCACCACGCGCGGCGGCATGACCAGCCACGCGGCGGTGGTCGCGCGCGGCATGGGCCGCCCCTGCGTCGCCGGGGCGGGTGGCATCACCGTCGATTACGGCGCGCAGACCCTCACCGCGGGCGGCCATGTGCTGCGCGCGGGGGAGACGATCACCCTCGACGGCGCGACCGGCGAGGTGTTCGTCGGCAGCGTCGCGATGATCGAGCCGAAGCTGTCGGGCGATTTCGCGACCCTGATGGAATGGGCCGACGAGTTCCGCCGCATGAAGGTGCGCACCAACGCCGAGACGCCGCTCGACGCGGAGACGGCGCGCAAGTTCGGCGCCGAGGGCATCGGCCTGTGCCGGACGGAGCACATGTTCTTCGATCCGGCGCGCATCGGCGCCGTGCGACAGATGATCATGGCGGCCGACGAGCGCGGCCGGCGCGTGGCGCTGGAGAAGCTGCTGCCGTTCCAGCGGGAGGATTTCACCGACCTGTTCCGCATCATGGCCGGCCTGCCGGTGACGGTGCGGCTGCTCGATCCGCCGCTGCACGAGTTCCTGCCGCACGCCGACGCGGAGCTGGAGGAGGTGGCGCAGGCGCTGGGTGCCGACATCGAGGCCATGCGGCGCCGCGCCGCGGAGCTGGCGGAGGCGAACCCGATGCTGGGGCATCGCGGCTGCCGGCTCGGCATCTCCTATCCCGAAATCTACGAGATGCAGGCGCGCGCCATCTTCGAGGGCGCGCTCGCGGTCGCGAAGGAAACCGGCGCGGCACCGGTGCCGGAAATCATGATTCCGCTGGTCGGCACCCGTCGCGAGCTGGAGATCACCCGCGCGCAGGTGGACAAGGTCGCGCGCGAAGTGTTCGCCGCCGCCGGCACCACGCTCGAATACCTGGTCGGCACGATGATCGAGCTGCCGCGCGCGGCGCTGGTGGCCGACCGCATCGCCGAGGTCGCGGACTTCTTCAGCTTCGGCACCAACGACCTGACGCAGACCGTGTTCGGCTTGTCGCGCGACGACGCGGGCAAGTTCCTGCCGCACTACGTCGAAAGCGGCATCCTGCCGAAGGACCCGTTCGTGTCGATCGACGTCGACGGGGTGGGCGCGATGGTGCGCATCGCGGTCGAGGGCGGCCGCAAGACCAAACACGACCTCAAGCTCGGCATCTGCGGTGAGCATGGCGGCGACCCGTCGAGCATCGCCTTCTGCGAACAGGTCGGGCTCGACTATGTCTCGTGCAGCCCCTACCGCGTCCCCGTCGCCCGCCTTGCGGCGGCGCAGGCAGCCCTCGGCACCGCGAGCGACCGCACCGCCTGACGGATCAGGGCCCATACGAAGGCACGGGGCGGTTCGCCCGTGCCTTGAAACCCGTGCGCGAAGTCCCTAGTTCGTTCGATATCGAACAATAGGGTGCATAGCAGCATGGCTCAGATCGCGATCGTGTCGCATAGCGGCTACGGACACACGGCAAGGCAGGCGGCGGCGGTGCAGGAAGGGGCGGCGTCGGTCGAGGGGGCGACGGTGACGCCGCTCGTCATCGACGCCGAGGGCAACCTGCCCGACACCGCGTGGGAGACGCTGGCCGCCGCCGACGGCATCATCTTCGGCAGCCCGACCTATATGGGCGGCGCCTCGTGGCAGTTCAAAAAGTTTGCCGACGCCTCGTCGCGTCCGTGGTTCGCGCAGGCGTGGAAGGACAAGGTCGCGGCGGGCTTCACGAACTCCGCCTCGATCAACGGCGACAAGCACAGCACCATCCACTACTTCATCACGCTGGCAATGCAGCACGGCATGGTGTGGATCGGCACCGGCATGATGCCGGCCAACACCAAGGCGGCGACCCGCAACGACGTGAATTACCTGGCCGGTTCGGCCGGGGCGATCGCGCAGTCGCCGTCCGACAGCACGCCCGACGAGGGGCCGCTGCCGGGCGATCTGGAGACCGCGCGTCAGTTCGGCGCCCGCGTCGCCGCCTATGTGGTCAAGACGCGCGGCTAGCGCCGCGTCGCCGGATCAGGACGGACGGCCGCCGGCACGATGCTGCCGGCGGCCCAGGACGACCAGCACGAGCACCACCCCCACCATCCACGCGAGCGATGCGAGCCCGAGGGCATGCCACAGCGCATCCTGGAGCCGCGTGACGTAGAAGCTGCCGTAATAACGGCCGTGCCAGATCTTCATGTATTCGATGACCTGGCCGCACGCGGCGTCCGGCCGGGACGGCGCATACAGCGACAGTTGATAGCGATAGACCGCGGCCAGCGCCCCGAGGAACGGGCCGGCCAGCAGGAGATGCTGGACGAGGTGGGCGGCGCGCGGCGGCAGCGCCCGCGGCCAGGGGCGCCCCCTCGGGTCGGGGCGCCGAGCAACGCCGGTCGCGCGCATGGACCTGCCTCCGTCCGTGGGACGTCGGCGGCGAGACTAGCCGGCTTCGGGCCGGATCAGAAGCGGCGCGGGGGACAGACGCGGCGCCTGTCCCCCGTCCGGCATCTCACCTCTCAGTTCGAGGCGGCGAGCTGGCTCGGCGTCACGCCCGACAGCACGACAGAGCCGTTGTCGGCGCTGAGCTGGCGCAGCGGGACTGTCGTCAGATGGTTGCCGGGCGTGTTGTAGAAGCCGACCCAGACGACCGCCTGGTCGCCCTGGATCGCCCGCAGGCTGCCGATCGCGGCGCCGTTCTGGTCATAGATGAACGAGCCGACATTGGCCGGGCCGATCTCCCCGGCCATGGCCGCGCTGGCGCCAAGCCCGAGGCTGAGGGCGGTCGCCGCGGCGAAGAGTGTGCGTCGCATCATGGTCATCTCCCTGTGCGGAGGGCGCGCCCCGAAACGGGCCTCGCCATCACTGCTGCACTGCAACATCGGGCGCGCGAGGGTGGATACGAAGATGCGGTGAGGGCACAACATTCATGCGATTGACGCATCAAACGCCGCCGCCGAGGCGAATTGTCTACCGATTGGTAATTCGCGTGTGCCTGATCATCCTCAGATAAAATTGCGACTTAATCGCAATTAGACTTGACGCCCATACCATGAACCGTCACACAACCTGCGCCATCGACGCCGCTATTACCGTCTCCGCTCCGCCAACCGAAAGCCCGTCCCATGCCGCCCCAACGCCTCGCCCCTCGCGCTGCGACCGTGACGCTTGCCGTCTGCTGCCTTGCTCTCGCCGGGGCTTCGGCCGCGATGCTCCCGCAGGTCGCACGCGCGCAGGCGATCGGCGGCCAGCCGCAGCCCCCGGAAGTGACCCCGCCGCCCGCCGCGACAGAGCCCACGGTGCCGTCGGGCGGCCTCGCGGGGCTCTTCTCGCCGGATCGTGCGACGCTGCTGGGCGATTTCGGCAGCCTGCGCACCACGCTCGGGCAGGCGGGCATCACCTTCGGGCTGGAGACGATCGACGAGACGTTCGGCAACGTCACCGGCGGCTACAAGCAGGGTGCCACCGCCAACGGGCTGACGATGTTCAGCATCGGCCTCGACACGTCCAAGGCGTTCGGCTGGGAGGGCGGCACGTTCAACCTCAGCACGCTCTGGATCTACGGCCCGAACTTCAGCAACGGCTATCTCGGCACCTTGCAGACCAACAGCGGCATCCTCGCCTCCCCGTCGGTGCGTGTCTGGGAGGCGTGGTACCAGCAGCAATTCGCCGGCGGCCGGATGGACGTGAAGATCGGGCAGCAGAGTCTCGACCAGGAGTTCATGGTCAGCCAGGGCGCGTCGGTGTTCCTCAACACGACCATGGGGTGGACGGCCGTCCCGTCCTTTGACCTGTACGGCGGCGGGCCGGCCTATCCGCTGTCCTCGCTCGGCGTGCGCCTGCGCGCGGAGCCGACGGACGCTCTGACGATACTCGCCGGCGTCTTCGACGATAACCCGCCCGGCGGCTCGTTCTTCAACGACAGCCAGTTGCGCGGCCCGGAACGCTATGGCCTCGGCCTTGATCTGGGTACGGGCGCGCTCTTTATCGCCGAGGCGCAGTATGCCGTGAACCCGCCGCCGCCGCCCGCGCCCGCCGGCAGCCCGCCCACGCCGCCGTCCGGCCTGCCTGGCATGTACAAGGCGGGCGCGTGGTTCGACACGGCGAAGTTCCCGGACGCGAGTTCCTATTCGCCGTACGCCGATGGCCGCGTGACGTCGTATCACTGGCACAATTACGGTCTGTATGCCGTGGCCGACCAGACGGTCTGGATGCCGCGCCCCGACGGCCCCACATCGGTGAGCGTGTTCGGGCGCCCGGTCTTCGCCCCGTCCGACCGCAACTTTCTCGATTTCTGCGCGGTCGCCGGCGTGCTGCTCCACGCGCCGTTGCCGACCCGCGACAACGACACGTTCGGCGTGGCCTTCGGCTATGCCAACGTGAGCGACCGGGTCAATTCGATCGCGCCGACCGGTCCCGCCTTCTCCGGCGTCTACACGCCGCTGCGCAGCGGCGAGACGCTGATCGAGGTGACGTACCAGGCCCAGTTCGCGCCCTGGCTGACGGTGCAGCCCGACTTTCAGTACTACTGGATGCCGGGCGGCGGCATCGCCAATCCGAACGTGCCCAACACCCGCGTCAGTAACGAGGCGCTGTTCGGCATCCGCACGACCATACAGTTCTGACCGCGCGCCGCGCCGTCAGACCAGCATGCGCGCGAACGCCTCGCGCAGCGGTTCGCTGGGCACCACGAACAGGCCGGTGAAGGGCGTGTCGAGGTCGAGAACGACGAAGATCGCCGAGGCGATCGACACTGCCCCGAGCAGGATGATCGCATAGGTCAGCAGGTTGCGCGGCGCGACCAGGCCGAAGCAGAGGAAGATGATCAGCAGCCACAACGCCAGGATCATGCAGAACGGCGTGGAGAGCGAGCTGTGCGCGTGCTCGATGATGATCCAGCGCAGCTGTTCGACCCGCAGCAGCCGGGCAAGACAGGGCGGTCCCATCGCCACGTGCGTCGGCGTGTCCTGCGGCAGCGCCCGCAACGCCGCCTCCGCCCGTGTCAACAAGGCACCGAGGCCGGAGTTCTCCAGCCGGTCGTCATAGCGGCCGCGCGGCGGGACCGGCATGCGCGCAGCCGCCGGCGGCGGCTCGTATTCCCAGGTGGAGCGGATCGCCCCGCCCGTATAGTCGCGCATGATCGCGCGGATCGCGTCCGTCTCCGGTCCGTAGGTCCGCAGTGCGTTGTCGAGCTGGATCAGGGCGACGGAAAACGCCCGCACGTCCGCGCCCAGTTTGTCGAAGGATGATTTCACGCTCGTCGTGACGAGGCCGAGCACGATCGCCGCCAAGGTGACGAGCATGGCGACGACCATCTGGATCACCCCCATCGTCTCCTGCGTGCGATGCCGCTCGCGCAGCAGCGGGCGGAGCGCCGCGCCGACGGCCGCGGCCAGCAGCAGCCCGAACAGCGCCAGCACGCCCTGCGTCCACTCGCTCATTGCCTCTCCGGCACGGTCAAAACGACGGGCACCCTATGGCATGTGCCGCGCGGCTCTGCCTATCTGGCCGCACAGCGAAGGGGGAGCGGGCCATGGACGTGCTTCTGGACCGGGCGGCGGCGATCGGCGCGCGGCTGAAGGCGCGGCGGGAGACGGTGGGGGTCGTGGAGTCGTCGTCGGGCGGTCTCGTCGCCGCCGCGCTGCTCGCGGTGCCCGGCGCCAGCCGCTATTTCATGGGCGGCGCGGTCGTCTATACGCGCGACGCGCGCGAGGCGCTGCTCGGCATCACGACGGCGCAGCTGGGATCGGTCCGCTCGTCATCGGAGCCCTATGCAGTTCTCCTCGCGCAGACGATGCGCGCGCGCCTCGGCACCACCTGGGCCATCGCGGAGACCGGCGCCGCGGGACCGACGGGCAATCGCTATGGCGACGCGGCCGGGCATACGTGCTGCGCCGTGGCGGGGCCGGTCGCGCGGGTCATCACGCTGGAGACCGGCGTCGCCGAACGGGCGGCGAACATGCGGGCGTTCGGGGCGGCGCTGCTCGACCTGTTCGCGGCGGCGCTCGACGCGGCGTGACGGCACTGGGCTGAGCCGCGAAGGCGGAGACGGCAACGGCCCGCGAGGGGGGGGGAACCCCGCGGGCCGCC
>NZ_BANB01000479.1 GCF_000964365.1 Acidisphaera rubrifaciens HS-AP3
GCCCGCCGCCGGCCGCGGGCCGCCGCCGGCGCGGCGGCGACAGCGGCAACGAGGGCAATGACGGGCGGTGACGGCCGCCCCGTCCGGCGTCCCGTCTGGCGCCCCGTTTCCGGTCCAATGGCCGCCGCCGGGTCCGGCCGCGCGGCCCGTCAGTGATTTGCGCCACAGTCTTTATGGCAGTTGTGCGGTAGCGTTGGCTTCATTTTTGCCTGTTAGAGGCCGACACTCTGCGGCAGGAGGCGCCGATGAAGCCGCTGATCGGGATTAGCTGCTGCCGAAAGGATTTCGGCATCTTCAACATGCCCAACCACGCCGCGTCCGACACCTATGTCCGCGCGGTGTGCGAGGTGGTGGGCGGCGTGCCGATCCTGATGCCGGCCTGCGGCGACGCCTCCGACCCCGCCGTGCTGCTCGACCGGCTCGACGGCCTCATCCTCACCGGCAGCCGCTCGAACGTGGAGCCCGCGCTGTACGGCGGCACCCCGCACCCCCCCGGCGTGTGGGAGGATCATGCCCGCGACTCCGCCACCATGCCGATGATCCGCGGCGCGGTGCGCACCGGCCTGCCGCTGCTCGCCATCTGCCGCGGCCTGCAGGAGGTCAACGTCGCCCTCGGCGGCAGCCTGCACCAGCGCATCCAGGACCTGCCCGGCCGGCTCGACCACTCGACCCCGATCGTGCAGTCGGCGTCGGTGCGGCATGGCAAGGCGCATTGGGCCGATCTGCGCCCCGGCGGCGCGCTGGCCGAAATGGCGGGCACCACCCGGATCGCCGTGAACTCGCTGCACAACCAGGGCATCGACCGCCTCGCCCCAGGGCTAGTGGTGGAGGCGACCGCGCCCGACGGCACGATCGAGGCGATTTCCGCCCCCGACGCGCCCGGCTTCGTCCTCGGCGTGCAGTGGCACCCGGAATACGATTTCCGCGAGGATGCCGTCTCCCGCCGCATCTTCGCCCGCTTTGCCGAGGCGGTGCGCCGCCGCATTGCCGCCCGCGCGCCGGTGGCCGGCGGCCCCGCGCTCGATTGCGCCGCCGACTGAGGCGCCGACTGCGGCGCCC